>SXIZ01000243.1 GCA_005779525.1 Methylococcaceae bacterium | reverse complement strand
TTGTATATCTAATGCAACTTCCCGCAGCGCTTCATCACTGTTTGCAGGGTCCATTTGATAACTGTACTTATTGCCCCCCGCTAAATTGGCTGCGGAACCGACAGCATCCCGAAAAGGCCCATAAAAACTAGACGCATATTTTGCGGAGTATGCCAGAATCAATGTATTGACATAGCCGTGTTGTTCCAAGATACCGCGTATCGCACCAATACGCCCATCCATCATGTCTGACGGGGCGACTATATCCGCACCCGCAGCGGCATGTGATAACGCCTGCTGGGTTAACACCTCGACGGTCGCGTCGTTCAGCA
Organism: Methylococcaceae bacterium; assembly: GCA_005779525.1. Taxonomy (GTDB): domain Bacteria; phylum Pseudomonadota; class Gammaproteobacteria; order Methylococcales; family Methylomonadaceae; genus SXIZ01. The sequence goes on along the minus strand of SXIZ01000243.1, from coordinate 11,198 downwards.
CATAACCCTGAGCATCAATCAAACCATCTTGTCCATGCGTGGTATAAGGGTCCAAGGCCACATCGGTCATAATGCCTATATTGGGTACCTGCTGTTTAATGGTGCGCACGGCATGTTGAATTAAGCCATCTGGGTTATACGCTTCTGCAGCCGTGAGACTTTTTTTACTGGGGTCTATCACTGGAAACAAGGCAATTAATGGAATGCCTAATTGCTGCAGCGTTGCAACTTCGGTCAGCATTAAATCGAGCGATAAGCGTTGTACTCCCGGCATGGAAGCAATATTTTGGCGTTGGTTTTCACCTTCCACCAAAAACATGGGATAGATTAAATCGTTGACACTTAAATGATTTTCACGCATTAAACGGCGTGAAAAATCCTGTGCACGCATTCTTCGCATACGAGTTTCTGGAAAATTAATGGTATGATGTGGCATCTTACTGGTTACTCGCTGTTGTAGATTATTAAATTATTTTGATGTGAGTCATTATAGGAAAAGTTTGGCAGTCTTGTCCTATAAGCTTGCTGAACCACGGATAATATTTACCAACCCCCATTTTCTGTTTGCTTAAAGTTAGGCCTTATTTTTTGAGATTTTTATGCATACCTACGCGACTACTCGATTATTTTTATCCACTTTGTTTATTAGTTTGTTGTTAAATCTTAGTCTAGCTAAGTTAACTATTGCTGATGAATTAGCGCCTCCCCAAATTGGTATTCAACAGGCTTCTGAACAATTACGCATTAAATTAAAAGATCAAAATTTTATCCATAATTTTTCTGCGATTACCCAGTTTGTCGAAACCACAATTTATCCGCATGTGGATTTTGACCGTATTTCTGCTCTAGTGTTAGGTCAAAATTGGAAACAGGCGAGTAGCGATGACAAAGCTCGCTTTACCAAAGAATTTAAAACCTTATTAGTCAGAACCTATTCGCGAGCTTTTATTGAGTTTAAAGATTGGTCCATTCGCTTTCTACCTTTGAATATGGAAGCAGGTGCAAACAAAGCGGTAGTCAATACCGAAGTACTGCAACCAGGTATACAACCCATTGGTGTAAGTTATCGCATGATTTTAGTAGATGGTCATTGGAAAGCCTACGACATTATGATTGAAGGGGTCAGTTTAGTGACGAATTATCGTTCCACCTTCAATAATGAGATCGCCCGTACAGGTTCGTTACAATCTGTAATCCAAGATTTGGCTAAGCGTAATGCTGAAGCCTTAGCATCCAATAAAGTATAAGACTTAGGTAGTTGACTGCTGGACGCTGGTCGTCCAGCAAGCCCCCCCGTTATGATTGATTATTCAGCGTTTTATGCTCTGCTGGAAGAATTGCAAGCAGAGCAATGGCTAGCAGAACTGCCGCAACAGCAACTCGAGAATCTTATCCCCAGTAGTCAGGGTAAATTTGGCGTTTGGCAAGCGTTAATCACGGCATTACACGCTTATTCTCCCCGTAGTAGTGACTTTAATAGCGATAGCGTTCTCATTGGACAAGCACTCGATATTAGCCCCCAGCAACATACGCTACTCTATGACACCTTGCGGCAATTTTGCCCTTGGCGCAAAGGCCCATTCTCATTATTCGGCATCGATATCACCACGGAATGGCATTCAGACTGGAAATGGCAACGGCTATTACCGCACATTAGTCCATTGCAACATCGCTTAGTGTTAGATGTTGGGTGTGGTAATGGCTATCATTGCTGGCGAATGTTAGGTGCAGGTGCCAAAGCGGTGATCGGCATTGATCCACTTTTGCTCAACGTAATGCAATTTCAATTAATCAAACACCTACAGGGTAAAAATGCACCTGTGCATGTGTTGCCCCTAGGCATGGAAAATATACCGCAAGGCTTGCAATTGTTTGATACCGTCTTCTCTATGGGTGTGTTGTATCATCGTCGTTCCCCCATTGATCATCTCATCGAGTTACGTGACAGTTTGCAGCCCGGTGGGGAACTGGTGTTAGAAACCTTGATTATTGACGGTTCCCTTGGAGAAACACTATTACCCACAGATCGTTACGCACGGATGCGCAATGTTTGGTTTATTCCTAGTGTACCGACTTTAAGCAACTGGATGCGCCGCTGTGGTTTTAAAAATATTCGTCTGGTGGATATTAACCAAACCTCAATCCTCGAACAACGACGTACTGAATGGATGACCTTTCATTCCTTGGAACAGTTTCTAGATCCAAATGATCACAACCTAACCTGTGAAGGTTTGCCCGCACCTAAGCGAGCCATTGTTATCGCTAATAGCTAACACGCTCACCGCTTAAACTCACTAGCTACTTAGCAAGGCTATTGCAAAATTAAACCTGGGCTAGGGCGCTTTACTTGTTAAAATGATTTGCGACATTCTCAAGGATTAAGCGACAATGCTGCTAAGATCCTTTTAACTTAATCTATTAACACCTTGGTCATGGCATTACCTAGAGTAGATAGCCCCATTACAGTGCTAACACCGGAAGAACTACTGGAAATTAGCCGGGATATCAGCTTGAATTTTGCTCTGAAGCGCATACGTCCTCGTAAGCCAAAACAATCTAGCTTCCTAAAGACCGAAGCAACTCTTATAAATTCGGAACCAGTCTATTCCAACCCGGTCTCTGACACGACCCTTACAGCACAAGAATTATTAGAGATCAGTACCCAAATTCGGCAAGAATTTACTCCTAAATTGCTAGTGAATAGCCCACAGTTAACGCTTTTGCCTGTCGATCCGCATCATCTCTACGCTTATTGGGATGTTGGCGAGCAACAATTTAATAATCCGCTGATTCTTAGAATATATTGGTACCCTCCTAGCCATCAAAATCAACAACTCAGCAGTAATATCTGGTTAGATATTCCCATTGAGCAGTCCAGCCAATGTAAGCAACTTCGGGTACCGTTAGCCGATAGCATGTATTCTGCCGCTTTAGGCGAGATCCATGCTGATTACCAGTTTAATGCTTTGGCACACTCGAACACGATTCATGTTCCAGCAACCCAAAATAAACATATACCTGTGGCTTTACACTTGGAAGATAATGTCTGGGAATTAGCCGCAAAATCCGGTGAATTCGAACATTTACCGCATTTCCCCGTGCAAGGTTGGCGTATAAAATTGCACAGTAACTCGAATTTATCCACGAATAACACGCCTTTAACTGTGACTAAACTGAGCGATTTTTTACACTACACTGAAATTTCAGCACAACTCATTCCAGAATACGCCACTATGAGCACGGTTTTAACACCGGTGTCTAGAGCCTCTGGCTTAGGTTTAGGAGTTAATTCGTGAGTCTTGGCTTTTTAAATATTGTGTTGCATGCACATTTGCCCTATGTGCGTCATCCAGAGCACGCGCGTTTTTTTGAGGAAAATTGGTTGTTCGAGGCGATAACCGAGTGTTATCTGCCATTACTGAATATGTTAGAGCGATTGCAGCGCGATCAAATTGACTTTCGCCTGACCCTATCCCTGTCGCCTCCGCTACTCACGATGCTCAATGATAATTTGTTGCAACAACGCTATGTTAATTATTTAGCAAGCCGTATTGAATTAGCCGAGCGTGAGGTCGTTCGAACCCAACATCACCCTGAGTTTAACCGCCTTGCAAAACTCTATCGACGCTTATTCCGCAGCAGTTTAGACCGTTATACCGAACACTATCAGGGAGATCTGATCAGTGCGTTTAAAAGGCACCATCAACATGGCACGCTGGAATTAATTACCAGCGCGGCTACCCACGGATTTTTACCTTTGTTAAACATTAATGCAGCGGCGGTAAGCAATCAGATAAATGTGGGAGTAGATACGTTTAAGCAACTTTTGGGCTTTAACCCCACTGGATTTTGGTTACCCGAATGTGGTTATTATCCTGGTTTGGAAATTTTACTTAAGGCTGCGGGCATCAGCTATTTTTTTGTAGATACCCACAGCATTCTGCATGCCAGTGATCTACCTCAACGTGGTAGTTATGCACCCTTGGACTGTGGCAATCACGTTATGGCTTTTGCCCGCGATCCAGAATCTTCGCAACAAGTCTGGTGTTCCAAACAAGGCTATCCCGGTGATTTCGATTATCGAGAATATTATCGTGATATCGGCTTTGATTTAGATCTGGAATATATTGCCCCCTATCTTCCGAATACCGACAATCGCTGTAATACCAGTATTAAGTATTATCGCGTTACGGGTTTAGACAGTCATAAAGAAATTTATCAACCGCACATTGCATTGGCAAAAGCCCGAAAACATGCGGCAGATTTTGTGAATAAGCGCCAGCAACAATTAGCGCAGCAAGCAGACAATTTAGACCGACCGCCATTAATTAATGCGCCTTACGATGCAGAATTATTTGGGCATTGGTGGTTTGAAGGACCGTATTGGCTTGAGCAGGTTTTACGCTTAACAGCGGCTAAAGACAGCAATCTCAAAACGATCAGTGCTCGAGAATATTTACAAAACTATCCTGACCAGCAATGTGCACAACCCTCGGCCTCGACCTGGGGCGACCAAGGTTACTCCAGTTATTGGATCAATCAAAATAATGATTGGATTTACCCCTTGCTGCAACAAGCCAGTACGCAGATGGAAACCTTTGTTACCGAGCTCTCTGGTCTGAGCGTCAATCACCTGCAAGAACGGGCTCTGAATCAGGCAGTCCGCTCTATTTTATTGGCTCAGGCTTCAGACTGGCCATTTATTATGCAATCTGGCACCACGGTAGAGTATGCCAATAAGCGTATTACGGATTACTTAGCACGTTTTAATTACTTATATACCAGTGTGCGCCAAGGTAAAATTGATGAGCGTTATCTGAGTGCGCTTGAAATTATGGATAATATTTTTCCTGAGATTAATTTTCGCAACTACTGCCCAGGTTCCTTTGAGCAATAATGCGGTGTTTGCAAAATCAGCTAGGAATGTCGATTGGCTATCATGATGACTTTGTTTCTACCGCTAGACTTGGCCTTGTACATAGCTTGATCAGCTGCATGCACTAACTCTGGATAATTCATGTACTCTGGTGTGTACAACGCAACCCCAATGCTCACTGTCAACGCATGACCATGAAAGCGTTTACTCATTAATTTTCCACGACGTTCGATAGCTGCACGTAAGCGTTCTGCGTAAGCATATGCTCCGTGTATGTCCGTATTTTTCAGTACAAATAAAAACTCTTCCCCGCCGTAGCGTCCAATAAAATCCGTTGGCCGCGTTAAGCTACGAAATATATCCGCCACAATTTTTAATACATCGTCTCCGGCTTGATGACCACAGACATCGTTAAATGATTTAAAGTGATCTATATCAATAAATCCTACGGCTAGTTGCGTTATTTTAACGGGGTCTTGTTGAAAAATTTGCGTTAAGCACTCCTCGATCATGCGTTTATTAAATAACTGCGTCAAGGGATCGATTTGGGCACATTTTTTTTGCACGGCATATTCCCGTGCATGCTGCAATGCAATACCCAGTTCATAGACTATCGGTAAGATTAACTTGGGTAATGTGGGTGCGAGCGGCCGTGACGAATTAACATTATCGGCATACAGCATGGCTATTAAACGGTTGTGACAACTCACTGGGACGATTAAAAACTCTTGCGCACCTAATTGTTTAGTAAATGGGTTATTAGGATCGGCCACACTATTGATAATCTCAGCACTTTTATCACGTAAACAATGTAAAAATTTTCCGGCAATGTGTTCTGGGTCTAAGGCAAAACTTTGGGAAGTAATGCAATTCGCTGGGCAAATATACAATGTCGATAAACAGCGGCGTTTCGCATCAATATCTAATAATAAACAACGATCCAACCTAAACTCAGCTTGAATTGCCGCTAAGGTGTTGGGTACAAACTCATCGGGATTTAAACTCTGATGTGGCAAGGTCAAGCTAGTACTCGGTTGGTTAGCACTAGCCTCAGGAAGGCGTAGTTGGCTTAAATTTAACGTTGTGCGGACTAATGTCGCGCGTAGTTTTGTGACACTCGGAAAATGAATGCCATAAAATTCGCGGGTTTTCTGCATCTCCTGATCAACAGCTTGCAAAATAGCATCCAAATCTAATTGCGCTAATGGCAAAGTCGCTAATACATGCTCTTCCAGCTGCGCATGACCTTCATCGTGCACTGATCCTATACCTTGCATCCACGCCACATAATTTGCAAATGCAATAATTGCAATTTCCAGGTGGTAAGCCGAAAAAGCGTTTAGGTCATGTTCCTTCGCATGATGACATGCAACTACCGCGGCAATGGCCTCAGGAATTTGCCATTCTAAACAAAACACATACCCAAGTTCTGCATGTGATATTCCAAAAAAACGACGCTCATTTTCTAGTTGCGCACTATTGGTGTTGTTCAATGTTTGTAAAAAATCGCTGTAGCTGACTTTACCAAATGACTCCAAAACCACTTTACCAATGTCATGGATTAACCCTGCGGTATATACCAAATCAGGATTAGGGTGCTGTACACATTGCGCAATTTTTTTACTCAGAATGGCGACAAACAGACAATGTTGCCAGAAAAATAAGGGATCAAACGCTTTGCTTACTGTGCGCTTAATCAATTTATCGTAAAACAACAAATCAATTGCCAACTGTCGCACGGCGGAAAAACCCAATAAATTTACCGCTCGATGCACGGAAGTGACTTTGTGGTTTAGACCGTAGGCTGCTGAATTCACATGGCGTAAAGTCTTGGCGGCTAATGTAGGCTCAGTTTCAATAATATGCGTCAGATCAGCAAAATTGGCCAAGTCATCATTGGTCAGTTCGAGTAATTTCAACGCTACTGATGACACTAAAGGTAAATGCTTAACTTCATTTTTGAGTATAGCATCGGTAGCGTCACGTAGGCTTTGCAGGTTTGCAATGTTCATGGTTGCACTTATCTCATATCGGCTGTTCCAGTTACAGGGTGACTGTATTGCAAACAGTATGCGATTACCCCCGCTCAACGCTAGACTGCTAACGCTTTTAAGTGTAGCTATTTAATTAAATATCTCTAGTACGTTTAGGGATAAATATGCTTCAAGTCACTGAAATAATTCACACAATCCAATTATTCAACTGCTTAGCCGTTTGTCTTAAATGCTATTGGGAAAATTTTGAGGTCGTACTCGCTGACATTTAATCCTAGCAAGGCAGATGCTAATAGTAATAATATCTATTTAAAACTTATATTTACTATTAGTAAGCCACATTACTGTGGATAACTCAGCCTAAGAGACCTACAGCTTCGCTTATGATCAATGCATATATTGGGTATAAACCCTCATTACTCTGTAGCTAAATTGTGGATAAATGCAGATGCCTAGGTTATCCAGTGATAACCCACAGCTTAAATGCCTATATACACACGGCTTATACACCTCTGTTTGAAGGTCTCGTGATCTGAATGGGTATTAATGGGAAATTTCGTGAAGATTGGCTTTCAGAACATTGCTCGAGTGCAGTGCTAGAAATGATCAAATAAGCTAGCGTGAGCTTTAGTAATGGCTGACAGAAAATGGGGTATGAACTAGGTAAAGAATTACCTAGTTCATAGAGAGGAAGAATGCAGTGCGAAAAAAGGCTGTATAGTACCTTACAACCTTTATTTTTCAGTTCCTGTAGCAGTAGGTGAAAGCTTTGGAGGTAGTGACCACCAGAGTCCCTGTTGGCTAAAACAGTTCCACCCCCACTTACACCATTTGAGTAGTGCAAATGCTAACCAGAGGGACCAAGCAAGCATTAATGCATGATAGACCCATAACGGTACCGAAATAATGTTAATCGCAGGTAATTGCCCTGTGCTGCGGTCTAAATACCAATTGAGCTGATATGCCGACGATGCATTTCCGCTGATTTGCATTTCAGGAGCGCCGAGCAAGCCTTGGTTAATTGCACTAAGCAACGCACCGAGTGCAACTAAAGTGAGGATAAATTGTAAAATTTGTAGGCTATTGTAAATGCCTGCGTTACGCCGTAACGCTTTATTGCTAAGGTTTGCAGACGCTTGCGGTATCAGCTTTGCTAACCAAGAAGCTTTGGTTGCTAGCATCAAAAACCAAACGACCACCCACACCATCCTATAAATCGGTATCTGGCTTAAACCCACTAGCAGTAATAACCATTCCCAAAATTTTAAAGGAATTTGGCGATTGTTGGCTATCATCCAAGCCCAAATCACCGAGAGTAATAGATTGCTCCAGAATAATACCGCTGGACCCAGTGATGGTCCTGCCACCATTAAAATCCAACGATCTTCTGCCATGTGCACTTGGGTAGAGTGATTGACGCTATCCATGGCAACATCGATTATTGGACTACTGAAAAATGTAGCTAAAGCTTGAGGTTGTCGCCATTCGAGCTGCCATTGATGCTCACCAGGTTTGACTGGGAGAATGACTTTATGATTTTGTTGCCGTATCGGTTGGGCTATCCCATCAATGCTGACCGATTGTAATTCAGCATTGTCCGGCAGCCTTACACTATGTTGTCCACCACGCGAACTTGTAAGCTGTAAACTTAAGCTTGCCGTAAGTAAGTGCTGACCTGGAAATAATTTTACCTCACTGCGCTCTAAGGTTAAGGTCTGACCAGCCAAGGCTTCAGGTCGAGATAACACTAATTTAAGTTTTTCGCCAGGTAGGGGCTGCCATACGGGTGACCAGGTTTCTAATGTTCCTGGATGGTTCGGGGGCAACCCTTCACTTTCCATATGCCATAGTGGACTGACGTCGACGCGCCAAGTTTCTGTCCATTGCGTGGTTTGGGGGGCGGTCAATTCTAGTTGGGCCGTTTTTTCCAATACCGAGTCCCAACTCAATTGGGTCTGCTCAGTTTCCATATTGACCGTCAGCTGTTGGTTTTCAGTACGCATGCCTGCACTGAGCACTGCTTCACCGGGTAATAATGGAATATGCAATTGCGTAGCCAAATTGGCAGGGGTCAAGCGCTGCACTTCAGTATGTACCCGCCAATCGATACCTAACTGTAATTGCCGTTCGATTTTAAAAAAGGGGATGAGATGGTCTTGAGTCAGCGGAGCGTTGACATCCTTGGTATTTGAAGCACTTCGGCTAAATTTTAAATGTGTGTCTGCAATTCCGTGTTCATGCACACCACTGACCTCCCAACCTGTTTGCTTAACGCTTACATAATGCGCGGGCAGAGGTTGTACTAAACTGAAGTTTTCAGCTGTTGGCACTGGTCCTTGCAATTGTAAAAAATGCTGTCCTGCGGGCAGTTGTATCCATAATTGCCCCGTGGAATCCCGCTGTAGTGCAAATGCTTGACCACTGGCTATTGTGACTTGCTCCGGTAACCATTGTTGCTGTTGAACGGGTAGGGGCAGGATGACTGCGGCTTGGGTCGCTAACTCTAAATCTAATTTAAGCTGATTTGGATTTATGGAGATGTCCAATCGACTAATTTCTGCGCATTGTGGCAAGCAATCTGGCGCATGTAATAAGCGTTCTTTTAGGTCATCCAAAAGCGCTGGCGATGGAAATTCCGCATACGCTTTAGGTTGCGGTGCAAACACTATTAAACAGAAGACGATACTTAGCGGTTTTGCGCTTGCGAGGTGCCGTAATTTTCGTAGTACTGATAATTTTTCAAATATTACGAGGCTAAAAACGATTAATAAGCTAACCCGTAAAAAATTAAGCAGCCTAACCATAGTAGGATTTAGGTACCAAAGCTTAAGTTGTTGCTGACTATCCACTGCCCCATTCCATGACAAGTGCACGGTATGCCAGTGCCAGTGCGGTAATCCTGGACCGGTTTGAATATTGGCATCCACATCCGCAAATTCCTGTTTGGCTGGGGCTGCTTCATAATCCAGTGCTTTTTTTGCTAGCCGAAGTGGCGCTATACTTTCTGATTGCGGGGGAGCAGCTGCTACCCGGCTTTCGGCATATTCGTTTGTGTTAGCGCTGGTCAGTAGATTGCTCGGTTCTGGGGTAGCCAGCTGTGGATACAATCCTAGCCTAAGCTGCTGCTGACACAGGGGGATTAGCATCAGGATTAGACTAATAGCTAGCGCGCGTCGATAAAAATTCAGTATTTTTGCTAAACCACTGTTTGGTACGACTCTACTTAAAGCAATCACGCCTACGAGCTGCAGCCAAATCCAGCGTGGAGCATCCGCTTCATGCCAAATCAATACTAATGTGACTAATGCTAATATGCCTTGCCAAGGTTGCCAGAGCCGAGATACCGCTAAGCTGGTCAAAATCACCATAAAGATATCGAGTAAACTCCACTGCGCTACCCAACTTTCAGGGACATTATCTACCCCACTTGCTGCCAGTAACTGCCACCCTGGTGGTAAATTTAATTCAACACTTACTTGATTAAAGCTTTGCAACCATCCTGTTGCTTTTGGTTGTGTAATGTCTGCAGTGTAACGACTGTCCGCTTGGATATTCAGCAACCCTTGACGGACTTCGACGCCAATTGCACCGTTTGCAGCACGCGTTATCAGTTGCTTAGTTTCATTTTGACTCACTTTCCCGAGCAATGTGCTGGGGTGAGCATTTAAGCGCCAGTTATTGCGCATCTGACCCGTAATCTGATCATGCATACTGTAGCCATTACCATCAAAATCCAACCACCATTGGCGTTTAAGCTCTAATTGATTTGGTTCTGGGTCGACATTTCCACGTCTTAGTTGCTTGAGTTGCATGGTTTCACCGCTTTTAATTCGATACGCGGGAAAATCACGCCAAGTTTCAGGCAAATTAGTCTGACTGGCATCAATACTATTTACACCCTGAACCTCAACAATTCTAAGTTCAGGTTGGGCTACCAAAGTCCAAATTTCGGACGATGGCCATCCTGCCTGTGATGCCAAAGTCAGTTGTGCATTGGGCTGCTCCTGTCTAGCGATAATATCTAGTTGCCAGTGCCCAGAACGGACTTTCACTTGTAGCTGACCCTCAGCAGCAAAGTGGGCAGGTAAATCACTATTGAGAGCCATGGGAATAAAGCCAGTCAATACGGCTTGGGGTAAGACGACATCTCGGTTCTGACCTGCGCTATCGAGCTCGATATGGGTGTGTAATTCGATTGGAACTTTATCGATAATTTGACGGTATACTTGGATATCTAGCTTGTCTTGTACCGTCAATGATGGGGTAATACCGCGCTCATGCTCTTTTAGCCATAAGATACCGTCTGTGATGGTTGGCTTGGAGAGTGG
>SXIZ01000242.1 GCA_005779525.1 Methylococcaceae bacterium | reverse complement strand
GGAATTTAAACGTTATCGCAGTTATCAATTTTATGATCCGCATTATGCTAAAGAAGGTGCCAAAGAGACCCTCAATAATGGCGTGACCGATAGTCAAGGCAATGTCGCATTTGCCTTAGGCTTAGAAAAATATCAACAAGCAAGCTATCAATTGACTTTTGCCACCCAAGCCTTTGCTGCTGAAAGTGGTCGGAGTGTTGCTGCCGAAGCCAGTGTCTTGGTGTCGGATTTACCGTATTTAATCGGTTACAAACTCGATGGCAGCTTGAATTTTGTGGCGAAAGCCGCCGCGCGCAATGTGCATCTGATTGCCATCGATCCGCAGTTGCAGTTAACTCAAAGTGATGCATTAAATTTGGAATTGGTCGAGCGCAAAGTGTTATCGGTGCTGACGCGGCAAGAAGATAATACCTATCGTTATGAGTCGCGCCCCAAAGAGATCAGTGTGCGCCAAACCCCGATTCGCATCGAAAAATCCGGTTATGAATTAAGTTTGGATACCAGCAATGCTGGAGACTATAGCTATCTGCTGCGCAATGCTGAAGGGGTGTTACTCAGCCGCGTAGATTATAGTGTCGCGGGGGAAGGTAATGTTACGCGTAGCCTAGACCATAATGCAGAATTACAAATCACGCTCAATAAAGCCGAATATGAACCCGGGGAAAACATACAGCTCAATATTCGTGCACCCTATACGGGATCGGGTTTAATTACCATTGAACGCGACAAAGTGTATGCCAGTACTTGGTTTCAAGCCAGCACCCAGTCCTCGGTGCAAACGATCAGTGTGCCTAAAGAGTTGTTAGGCAATGGCTACGTCAATGTGCAATTTATCCGTGATCCTGGATCAGACCAGATCTTTACCAGTCCGCTATCCTACGGGGTGGCGGCGTTTAAAGTCAGTCATAAAGCCCAAACCCAGACTGTAAAACTCACGGTGCCTGAGCAAGTTAAACCGGGTGAAAACCTGACAATGAAGCTCAAAACTAACGAGCCAACGCGGTTGGTGGTATTTGCAGTAGACGAGGGCATTTTGCAGGTGGCACGCTATAAAAATCCACAACCGTTGGAATATTTTTTCCAAAAACGCCAACTCAGTGTCGAAAGTGCGCAGATCTTAGATTTAATCTTGCCAGAATTTAAAAAACTGCTGTTGGCTTCGGCGGCAGGTGGCGATACCGCGGATGATGAAGCAGGTTCATTGTTAAATCCGTTCAAACGTAAGCACGACAAACCCGCCGCCTATTGGTCAGGAATTATCGATGTCAATGGCGAAACGGAATTGAATTATGCGGTGCCTGAAACCTTTAATGGCAGTCTCAAAGTGATGGCGGTCGCGGTAAATGATCAGCGTATTGCCAGTGTGCAACAGAAAACCTTAGTGCGCGATGATTTAATTGTCACCCCGAATGCCCCGTTTATGGTAGCACCCGGAGATGAATTTAGCGTGAGTGTTGCCGTAGCGAATAATATTAAAGGCTCTGGGCCACAGGCCCCCGTGCAGGTTAAATATCTGCCTACTCCAGGTTTAGAGGTGTTAGATGCGCCCGAAAAAGCCTTGAAAATTGATGAAATGCATGAAGGCGTCAGCAGTTTTCGCTTTAAAGTGCAGGATGTGGAGCATGTACCCTTAGGCAATGCTACTTTAAATTTTGTAGTTAACAGCGGTGCTACTGAGCGGCAACGGCATGCATATTTAAGTATTCGTCCAGCGACTACGCGCGTGAATACCCTACGGTTTGGAAGTTTTAGCGGGCAGCAAGATGTCGCGATCGAACGGCGCTTATTTCCAGAACAGCGCAAAGTCAGTGCTGGCGTTTCACTGTTGCCGCTGGTGGCGATGTCGGGCTTAACCGATTATTTGGACAATTATACGCATAGCTGTACCGAGCAATTAGTCAGTAAAGCGATTCCAACCGTGGTCTTAAGTAAGCATCCCGAATTTGGTAAACCGGGAGTAGAGAGCGAAAAACGGTTTCAGCAAATGCTGAGCGTCTTGCGTAGCCGCCAAAATGCCGAAGGTGGCTTTGGATTATGGACCGCAACCCCACAAGCCCATGAATTTGCGTCTATCTATGCGTTACACTTTTTATTAGACTCACTGGACAACGGCATGAGCATACCCGACGATATGCTGCAAAAAACGCTAGCCTACGCCCAAACACTCGCCGCTAGCCCGGCCAGTGATTTATACGGCTTGCGGGTACGCGCTTATGCGGCCTATTTGTTGACGCGTCAAGGTGTGGTCACCAGTAGCATGCTCTCCAGTATCCGCGAAGCCTTACGCACGCAATTTCCAAAGGAATGGCAACAAGATTTGGCCACAGGCTATTTAGCGGCCAGTTACCAGTTGTTACAACAAAAAAACCTAGCCGAGGAATTGCTCAAAGGCATACTCCAAAGTCTGGCTAAGCCTAACAATGCCACACGTTATGCCAATTACTATGATCCGATGATCTATGGCGCACAATCGTTGTATATTCTCGCGAAGCATTTTCCGGCGGCCCTACAAAATTTACCGCCAGCGCTGTTGCAAAGCTTTGCGGATGCTATGCAAAAACAGCATTTTAATACCTTGTCATCCGCGTACTTTCTGTTGGCTTATCAAGCCTATATCGACGCAGTACCGCCCGCTATAGCGCAAGAATTAAAAATCTTCGCTACAGATAGTACGGGCAAATCTCAAGCCTTAGACTTGCCAGCCAGCTTTGCGCCACGTAGCAGTTTTCCGTTGGATACTCAAAGCTTACGTTTTGCAGGGCCAGGCAGTACGCCACTGTATTATGTATTGTCTGAATCGGGTTTTGATAAATTGTTACCGCAGCAAGAGCAACACGACGGTTTGGAAATTCAACGCAGTTATCTGAATAAAGCAGGAAAAGCCGTGACTCAGGTTAGCTTGGGTGAAGAAGTTACCGTGCAACTGCGCCTACGTGCCTTAGATGATGAGCGCTTAGAAAATATTGCAGTACAAGATTTATTACCGACGGGATTTGAAGTCGTTATTCCTGCGCGTGAGCAAGCAGCAGAACCGAATACTGATGCCACAACCGACACTAGCGAAGATGATACTCAGGAGCAATTACCTTTATGGCAAGATCGCTTAACGACAGGGGGAAATTGGCAAACAGAGTATATCGATATTCGTGAAGATCGGGTGTTGTTATACGGAAGCGTATCAAAAGCGATGGCTGAATATCGCTATCAAATGAAAGCGACAGTCGCAGGTAAATTTATTGCCCCGGCAGTCTATGCGCAGTCTATGTATGAGCCCACATTGCAGGCGCATACGCGTGCTGGGGAAATTCAGGTGCTAGAATCCTTGAAATAATTAGCACTAAGGAGTTGGAATACCAAAGAGCTATACTCAATAGGTTTGACTATATTCAGAGTCTGAGTTAATCAGTTGTATGTATTTTACGCACGCAGAAATTAACAATTAACTTAATATGCTTTCATGGTAGAAGGAGGGTTCTATCGATTAAATTAAAAAATGCAATTAAATTTGTGGATGTACTAGAGCTATTACAGCATTTATCAATCAAGTCTAATGATTCGTTAACTTTTTAAGGATTTTGTCAATGTTAAAAAAAGTACTATTTTCGGTTTTACTGGGGGCTAATGCCTTAACGCCAGCGCTTGCTTGGAATACTAAACCGACTGGAACCTACTCTGTGACGGTCACCAATCAAACCTACGGACATGGTTTTTCCTTTCCGGTGGCGGCGACGCATTCATCTGCACTGCATGTATTTCAAGTTGGGCAGTTAGCAAGCGTGCAGGCAGCCAATGTGGCACAAACAGGTTCACCCGTATCTACATTTAACTTTCTGGCGGGTAAACTCAGCAGTGGTGAAGTGACTGATGTTTACGGACATCCATTTCCTATGGCAGCAAGAGGTGCTTCAACTGCGCCATGGCCCGCAGGTTTACCATTTTTTGATGCGCTCAGCTCAACGCCTGGTTTAAAGCCTACGACTACAGGTCAAACGCTCTTAAGCAGCATTAACTTTACCTTAGGCGCAAATCCCAGTGATCGTTTGTCGTTGATTATGATGATGATGTGTACTAATGATGGGTTAGCAGGTTTGGATTCGGTGGCGTTGCCTGAGCAATACGGTGAAACCAAAATCTATAATTTTTACGCTTATGATGCTGGGGTGGAACAAAATACTGAATTAAGCGCAGATATTGTTGACCCCTGTGGTCTGATGGCACCTAGAGCCGCAAATGGCGATCCGCAAGTGTCGACTACCGATGGCAATAGAAATTCTCCACCAACAGCTTCGCAAACACCGCCCACTACCAATACCGATGCCAGTATTCAGACCAGTAATCCTATCGCATTGTTTAGCAGTCCGACAATTGGCGGCAAAGCGGATATTCCTGCCAACTTTGCATGGAACACCAATTTGCCTGTGGGGGTGGTGACTATTACTCGGATTGATGGTCCGCGCGTAGATGCAAATTTGACGCATGACAGTACTAACCAAAATATTCACCTTGCGGATGTGCAGGTGTTAGATCGACATTATAAAGTTCAGCTCAAAACACAGGGCGACAAACTATATAGTTTAGTTTCAGCCGATGAATTAACTAAACAGGCACATAGTAAACCCGCTCAATATGATACTAATACCGCACTTTTGACGATACCTTCGGTGGAAATTGGTGCGCGTCAATACCGAGCAGTGTTGAAAAATTTGGGTAATTTTGTATTCCGTCTGGAAAGATTAGAAGAACCTGATACCGCCTTCGGTTTGTAAGGCGTTTAAGTCTCTAGGTAGGTGTGGGCTGCAACGATATGGCTTATGCTTACTTTTGAGGCTAATCATTGGGTATCACGCTGTGCTGTCCAAGCTATCACTTCACTTGAAGACACTCTCAAAATAGTGGCTTCAAGTGAGACATGTCTCTGCAGTTAAATTCTAACTATTATTAAGTTTAAACTAGAGCTAATCTCCCAGCAATTGCGTAATCTGAATTGCGGTTGCCAACGCACGTTTTCCGGCTTCACCGGAGACAATTGGGTTGGTTCCTGTCAGAATACAGCTAACAAAATGTTTGATTTCCTCTAGCAAGGCATCACCACTTTCAAATACCAAGTCTTCGGAGACAATTTCTGGGATGCCCGGGAACATTTCTTTCTCGCCTGTGCGATGTTTGCTTAAGATCCGATTTTGGAAATCGACCGAGACATAAGAGCTAGGTCGGAACATACGCATTTTACGTTCTTGCTTCAGACTGATACGGCTGGCAGTGACGTTAGCGACACAGCCGTTTTTGAATAGAATGCGCGCGTTGGCGATGTCGGTGCCTTGGGTCAACACTGCCGTCCCACTGGCATCAATTTTTTCCACTTCCGAATCGACCAAGGCCAAAATAATATCAATATCATGGATCATTAAATCCAACACTACGCTGACATCATTGGCGCGGGGATTAAACGGCGATAAGCGGTGCGATTCAATAAACAGCGGTTTTTCTTCCTTGTCCAGACCTAACACCGCCGGGTTAAAGCGCTCTAAATGCCCAACTTGTAAAATCAAGTTGTTGGCCTTGGCGATGGCGATCAGCTCTTCCGCCTCGTCGACGGTCACACAAATTGGCTTTTCGACTAACACATGTGCGCCAGCCGTTAAAAAATCTTTAGCCACTGCATGATGCAGGGTGGTAGGGACGACAATACTGACCGCATCCACTTTACCCAATAAGGCGTGATAATCAGTTAAGGCCTCGGCGCCAAATTTATCGGCCACTGCTTTTGCAGCTTCCGGGTTGATATCGACCACCGCCACCAGTTCACAATCGGGTAGGGCGGCATATTTTTCCGCATGAAATTTACCCAGATATCCGGTGCCTATTACCGCACATTTTAGTTTGTTCATTACTTTGTTTCTCTAGTTTATGTTCAGCAGGTTTGTAACTGACGTTACGCAGATCGTTTTTGCAGGATAGAAAGAATCATATGGTGTCGCTATCGCGACGGATTTCTAATCGGGTTCTCGCACCCGAAGGCGAAATACTTTCTTTTGCGCCGCCTCGGCAACTGCTCCCGGCGTTGCTCTACCTCCTGCATCCATGCAGTCGAAAAGAAAGTATTCAAAGAAAAGGCGGCCCGGTTACCGCTGATGTCTTGCGCTCCTCGTAGTTATCGGGGGGTGACAAAAGGGGCGTCCTGCCCCTTTGCCACCTTGCGGCATCCATGCCGCAACCCGTTGGGCTTTTCCCGATAACTACTGTGGTGCTCGACGCGGTAAACGGGATTAAAACACTTTACTACGTAACGTCAGTAAATTTAATAAACCGCTGGTAATCTCTAAGCAATATCAATCAAATTTTAACCAGCGTAGCCGATTAGCATTGGCGACGACAGTGACCGAGGACATGGCCATCGCTGCACCTGCAATCATGGGATTTAATAACACGCCAAACATTGGGAACAGTAACCCGGCGGCAACCGGGATACTAATGGTGTTATAAAAGAAAGCGCCCAATAAATTTTGCTGAATATTTTTGACGGTCGCTTTGGATAAAGCAATAACGTCCGCAACTTTCAGTAACGAGCCCTGTAAAATCACAACATCGGCACTTTCGATGGCGACATCGGTGCCCGTGCCAATAGCCAAACCGACATCAGCCTGGGCTAAAGCGGGGGCGTCATTAATGCCATCGCCGACCATGCCGACTTTTTCACCTAATAATTGCAGTTCTTTAACTATGTCAGCTTTATCTTGTGGCAGAACTTGTGCTCTGACTTCAGTAATGCCTGCTTGGCTGGCAATAGCGCGGGCGGTAATTTCATTGTCCCCGGTGACCATGATCACTCGCAGGCCTTTAGCTTGTAAGACTTTCACCGCCTCGGCGGAGTCGGTTTTAATCGGATCGGCCACGGCGATAATTCCGGCAATACTGCCGTCGACCGCTAATAACATCGGCGTTTGGCCTAATTCGGCATAGGTTTTTAGTTTTTCAGCATAGTCGCTAAAGTTAACGGCTTGCGCTTGCATCAACGCACTATTGCCAAACAAGATTTTTTGGCTTTTGATTTCAGCACTGACGCCATGACCGGGAATGGCAGCAAAACGTTTAACTTTGGCCAAGGTAATATTGTCGGCACTGGCGGCAGCTAAAATACTGGCGGCTAAAGGATGTTCTGAGCCTGCTTCTATACTCGCGGCCCAGGTCAAAACTTGTTCGGTGGTCGCCGTACCAAAGGCATCAATTGCCACGACTTTAGGTTTACCTTCTGTGACCGTACCCGTTTTATCCAGAATGACGCAGCTTAATTTGCCTGCGGTTTGCAGTGCTTCGCCTTTACGAATTAATATCCCCGCTTGCGCGGCACGCCCCACGGCAACCATGACCGAAATCGGTGTGGCCAAGCCTAACGCACACGGGCAGGCAATGACTAAAACAGTCATGGAGGTGACGAACGCATAGCCTAAGGCAGGTTCAGGTCCAAAAATTAGCCAAGCAAAGAAGGTCAACAGTGATAAGGCAATGACCGTGGGGACGAACACACTGGAAATTTTATCCGCCAAACGTGCGATTTCCGGTTTGCTGGCTTGCGCTTGCCGCACACTTTTAATAATTTGTGCCAAGGCGGTGTCTCTACCAATGCGATTGGCGGTAAATAAAAAACTGCCCTGTAAATTGATACTGCCAGCCACGACTTGCGCACCCACGCCTTTTTCAACGGGCATGGATTCGCCCGTCAGCATGGATTCATCCACCGCTGAATGACCTTCGAGCACCACGCCATCCACCGCAATTTTTTCACCGGGACGGACGCGTAGGGTTTCACCCAGGCCGACCTCCGCTATAGCAACATCCAATTCCTGGCCGTTGCGCACTACGCGCGCGGTGCGAGGTTGTAAACCGATTAGTTGTCGAATTGCTCCCGAGGTTTTGCCGCGTGCTAAGGTTTCTAAGGCAGAGCCTAAATTCAGAAATGCCAGGATAACGACCGCGGCTTCAAAATAGGCATGTTTGGATAAACTGGGTAATACATCTGAATAATCAATAATGACGCAGGAATACAGCCAAGCCGCCCCGGTGCCCAGGGCGATCAAAGTATCCATATTGGCTTGTTTTAAGCGCATGGACTGATAAGCGCCAGTATAAAAACTCGCGCCGGAATAGACGAGTACGCCTAAGGAAATTAAAGCAATCCACGACCAAAATGCCTGTCCATCCGGGCTGCCGATTTCTGGGAACCAGTTTAAATGCGCACCCAACATTAACGGGATACCGATAATGCCAGCTACAACCGCTTTGCGCATTAGCTGACGATAACGTTGTAATTCTTGTTGTTCTTGTTCGGCGGGGTCTTCATCCAGGCCTTCCATAATCGCCGCATCGAAACCTGCTTGTTTGACTGCAGATTTCAATGCTTCTGGGTCGGCTGTGCCTTTGACTAAGGCCGAGTGATCTGCAAAATTCACATTGACTTCGATAACACCTGGGATTTCAGCGATGGCGCCTTCAACTGCACTAACACAGCCCGCACAACGCATACCCAAAATGGAGATCCGCAATTCTGTGGCCGTAGTTTCGGCTTCTGTGTTCATAATATCCTCACTCATGGTCAATTTTGCTACACCCAGCTGTTCAGCCAAGTTCAAGCTCAATGCTTATTCTATTTTAAAACCCGCTTCAATAATAACATCCTCTAGGGTATCCAAATCGGTTTGCGCGTTATCAAAGGTCACCGTCACTGTGCCTTCTTTGTGCTGCGCATTGACAGATTCAACCCCCCCAATCGCACTTAATTTTCCAGTGACGTTGGCTTCACAGCCGCCACATTTCATACCACTGACTTTAATAATTGCTGTTTCTGACATATCAAGCTCCTGAATTTTTATAATTGATTTACGTTGCGATGAATAAAAACCTTCAATAGTGTAGGTTAACGAGGTATGACTAAAAAATCTAGTCATAATGTCATCCTTTGGATTTTGAGCAGACTGCGTTAAAGCCCACCGTAGGTAGTTTGCAGTAGCCAGTCAAATAAAATTATCAAACTGTATTACTCTGAGTAAAAGTTGGGGTGAAAAGTTCGAATACAAGTGTGCTTTTGATAGCCAAGTTTCGCTGCGCAATTAGGATGTCGAGCCAAATGAATTTGACAGCATGGAGGTAGCTGCCAATTTTAGATGCCATCTGTTTATTAAAATTCGCTTTTCGCAGACTGCAAGTTATGGCGGTGATTGTTCTGGTCTCATTGATCAGGTCGGTGATGAGGGCGGGTTTGCTATCGATGCTGTAATTACATTTTTTAATAAATAAAACAATAATTTAAAATATTTTGAATTCATATTGGGTTCAGCAGCTCTAAGTTATATTACGTTTAACTTTGGAGGTACTCACAATGAAATTATTTAATAAATTGTTGCTTTGCAGTTTGGTGGTGATGTTGAATGCCTGCGTTGCCTATCCTTATGGCGGTTATCGCGCCGCATATGCACCTGCATATCCAGTAGGTTATAGTGTGGTTTACCCAGGGGCATATAATAGTGGCGGTTATGGGCATTTTTATGGTGGAGGAGGTGGCTACGGTTTTCATGGTGGTCATGGTGGAGGACATTTTGGGGGCTTCCACCCCCATTAAAAATGAAACGTGTCTTAAGGCTGTCTAAATTTAGGTTCGGCGTTTGACGTCAAAGACTTGCGGTAAATCATTAATTTTGGAAAGTATTTGACTGAGCTGATTGGTGTTTTTAATCTGTAGGGTCAATTGCAGTACACAGCTAAAGTCATCCAAAGTTTTGAGCTGGGCAGCTTGGATGGCGATTTTATCGTGGCTAAGCAATTGCGTGACGTCGGTGAGTAAATTATCACTGGTGCTCGCTTGGATAATAATGGGCACGACATGCTGGGTTGCATACTCGCCCCATTCTACCGCCACGATTTGTTTGGGGTGTTCTGCATGGTGTTGTAAAAAATTGCTGCAATTTTTACGGTGTATGGTGATGCCTTTATGGTGCGAGATGTAACCGCCAATTTCATCTCCCGGCAAGGGGTTGCAACAATGCGCAATAGAGGTGAGCACATTGGCTATGCCATCAACGAGCACACTGTTTTTATTTAAGGTGAGCGGCTTACTCACCCATTTGACGGGTTGGATTTTAAGTTCGGGAATCGATAATTTACTGGCAATCTGGCGGTTATTAATATCCCCGCGTCCGATACTGGCCAATAATTTATTCAGATCTGGCTCGTTGAACGCGGTACTGAGTTCTTTAAGTGGAACCGCTGACAGTCCTAGGCGGTGTGCTTCTTTTTCTAAAATGGCTTTACCTAGCGAAATATTTTGTTCCAATTGCTGTTGTTTAAACCAGCTTTTGACTTTACTGATCGCATGCGGTGATTTTAGATAGCCTAAATTCGGATCTATCCAATTACGATTGGGATTGCCATGTTTAGTGGTTAAGATCTCGACTTGTTCGCCGGAACGCAGTTCATAGCTCAGATTGACAATACGCCCGTTAACTTTGGCGCCCCGGCAGCGGTGGCCAATGTCGGTATGTATGGCATAAGCAAAATCCAACGGTGTCGAACCTTTGACTAAATCTATCAATTTGCCTTTGGGAGTTAATACGTAGACCCGGTCATAAAATAAGCTGGTTTTAAAACTTTCCAGCATCACTTCATCGGTTTCTTTAGTGCTTAATAATTGTCTGAGCGTTGCAATACAGCGTTCGGTGACCGCATTATGATCACCGCCTTCTTTATAACGCCAATGGGCGGCAATTCCGAGCTCTGCAAATTCATCCATATCCTGAGTACGAATTTGGACTTCAATGCGGTTACCGTCAGGATCTAAAATAACAGTGTGCAGAGATTGATAGCCATTTTCTTTGGGATTGGCAATGTAATCATCAAATTCTTTAGGGATGTACTGCCATTGGCTATGCACAATACCCAGGACTTCGTAGCACGCACTTAATTTATCGACAATGACCCGCACGGCTAATAAATCATAGAGTTCGTCGATGGCTAAATTCTTGCGCTGCATTTTTTTCCAAATGCTATAGATATGCTTGGGGCGGCCATAGATTTTGGCTTGCAGTTGCTCCTGCTGAAGGCGTTCACCGAGTAAGCTGATAAATTGATCGATACAGTTTAAGCGTGCTTGACGATTGCTGGCTAATGATTTGGCGATATCACGATAAGTCTGGGGTTTTAGATATCGAAACGCCATGTCTTCCAGTTCCCATTTTAACTGGTTGACCCCTAGGCGATTGGCAATGGGTGCGTAGATATCGATAGTTTCATGCGCGATATAGTGGCGCATCTCATAGCTTTCTTTCTGGAGACTATGTAGGCGTTGTACCCGATAAGCGAGTTTGATAATTACTGCACGGGCATCATGGGTCATAGAGAGTAACATGCGCCGCAAAATTTCGGATTGTTGCGGTTGATGCGTGACTTCTATGGAATAGACATTGAGATTGTTTAACCAGTTGACATCCTTAATCAAGGTCATCACGGCTTGACCGAATTGCTGGACGATCTCTGGCGCTGAAAGTGAATTACTGAGTCGCGGATCACTCAGCAGCGCGGCGGTGATGGTGGTTAAGTCGACATGAAACCCCAATAAAATATGTGCGACTTGTTTGCCCGTGGGGCGATGGTAATTTTCATCATCGGGGGGGAGTAATGCCAGCGCTGATTTGATAAGTTCGCCATCTGTTGCAGAAAAGTATTCGAGCAATTTTTCATCAGGGAAGTTTGGCTTCAGCATTGGTTAATAGTAGGTAAATTATGCTTAGGTATAGTTTATGAAAACAGTTTAGCTTATCCAAGAACGCTGATAAAAATAATTAGTCATTTTGTAGCAATGTTGGCTGGGCAAAAGGTGCGGTTTCAAGAGGCTGTAGACATAAACTGCAGGTGCGTTACAACGTTGTGCTCGATGGTTTTTTGAAAATTCAATGATTATTATGAGGCTAATTTATGAAAAAGTTACTAATGTTGTTTTTATTCTTCACTGCATTTAATGTGTTCGCCGCCCCAGTTGATGTTAATACGGCGGATGCTCCCGCGCTTGCCGCAGCACTGCATGGCATTGGCCTGAAAAAAGCTCAAGCAATTGTTGCTGATCGCGAAAAAAATGGTCCATTTAAAACACTACAAGACTTAGGGCGGGTAAAAGGCATCGGTGATAAAACCTTGGAAAAAAATAAAGCAGACATTCAGTTTGGTGCAGTAGCTGCTGCGCCCGTTGCCGCCACTGCACCTGCTGCACCTGCGCCCGTGGCGGCATCGTCTCCAGTTGCGGCTACCGCGGCTGCAGTCGCCGCGAAAGTTGCACCAGCGGTGCCTGCGCCAGCTGTACCCGCACCCGCCGCCAATGCGATTGCAGTTCCTGCGTTGCCTGCAAAATAATGCCTGCAAGGTTGTGAAGATAAATTTTAAATTACGTCATTCCCGACACTGGCAATTTGTAGTAGTATAGTCAGTATAGGTTTATTAATTCTTGATAGCAGGCATTTCAAAAGTGAAATGCCTGCTATACTTCAAAACACAATTGTGCAGTCATTGCATCTCCCGCAAAACTCTCCCCACTCCGAAGATAATGGGCTATCAACAATTTATTGATATTTTACTTGCGCAGCAGTCTTTAAGGCAAAACGACTTAGTTAGAGTGAATAAAATTCAGGAGCAAATGGGCGCCTCTGGATTACCCGGACTGTTGATTAAGTTGGGACTTTGCTCCGAAAAGCATGTTGCAGAAGCGTTGGCTAAAGCCAGAAATCTTCAGGTCGTTTTGGCTAATGAGTACCCGGCAGAATCGCCTTTTGGGGAAGAAGTTTCCTTGCGTTTTCTTAAAGAACATCATGTCGTTGGCATTGCCGCTGATGACAAAAGTATTACTGTTGCGGTTTTAGATTCGGAAGATGATTTTATTCAGCAATCCTTGGAATTGCTAACGTCCAAGCAAGTGATTATTAAAGTGGGTATTTTGTCGGAAATTGATAAAGCCCTGGAATTACAATTTGGCGAAGGTAAATCTCAAATGGGCCAATTATATGGTTCTATGGATGATGATGCTTCGTTAGACGATATTGAACATTTGAAAGATCTTGCCAGTGAAGCGCCTGTGATCCGTATGGTGAATTTGGTGTTCCAACGTGCTTTGGAAACGCGGGCCTCGGATATTCATATCGAACCCTTTGATCAATCGCTAGTGATCCGCTTACGCATAGACGGGGTGTTACAAAATATTGAATCTCCCCCCGTTGCGTCTACCGCAGCGGTGATCTCACGTATTAAATTGATGGCTAAGTTAAATATTGCTGAGCGTCGTTTACCGCAAGACGGACGTATCAAAATCCAAATGCAGGGTAAGGAGATCGATTTACGGGTCTCAACCACCCCCACCATGTATGGTGAAAGTGTGGTCATCCGCTTATTGGATAAAGAAAGCGTGGTCTTTGACTTTGCCTCTTTAGGTTTTGAAGAGGGAAATTCGCAACATTTCTTGGAAGTGCTGGCTAGACCGCACGGGATTATTTTAATTACAGGTCCAACGGGTAGTGGTAAATCGACTACCTTATATACGGCATTAACGCGTTTAAATACGCCTGAACGTAAAATCATTACCATCGAAGACCCGGTGGAATACCAATTAAACGGGGTTAACCAGATTCAAGCCAAACCGCAAATTGGTTTAACTTTTTCCAGTGCCTTGCGTTCAATTGTTCGGCAAGACCCGGATGTGATCATGATCGGTGAGATGCGGGATTTGGAAACTGCAAAAATCGCGGTGCAATCGGCCTTAACGGGTCACTTAGTATTATCTACCTTACATACCAACGATGCGGCGGGCGGGTTGGCGCGTTTGTTGGATATGGGCTTAGATGATTATTTGTTGACCTCCACGGTCAATGGTATTTTAGCGCAACGTTTAGTGCGGAAATTATGTCCGCATTGCCGGGTAAGCTATCCTGCTTTGCCCGAAGTGATTAAAGAAAAAGGTTTGCAGCGTTTTGCGCCTCCTGGCGAGATCTTGTTGTATAAGCCTGTGGGCTGTGAAAAATGTGGCGGCATCGGCTATCGTGGGCGTTTAGCGATTATTGAGTTTTTAGTGATGAATGATGCGATTCGTAAAATGGTTATGGCACATCAAGAATCCGGTAAAATACAGGATCAAGCGGTACAAGATGGGATGTTAACCATGTATGATGATGGTGTAGTGAAAGCACTTAAAGGTTTAACCTCGTTAGACGAGGTGCTACGCGTGACTTCTTCGGAAACTTAAACGATGCCAGTATTTGCGTATAAAGCGCTGAATAGAGAAGGCGAAGTCATTGAGGGTATCAAGGAAGCGGATGATGAAGCCAGCTTGGTTAAAAGCCTGCAAAATGATGGCTGTATCCCGATCAGTGTCGGTTCAGCTGGTTTAGCATCAATCTATAAATCGTCGTTTGGTAAAAAAAATCAAGGACTCTCGCCCAAGGATATTTTGTTGTTTACCAAGGAATTAGCGACCTTATTAGATGCGGGTTTACCCTTAGATCGGTCGTTAGTGGTGCTGATGGATTTGATTCCTGCAGATTCCAAAATTTATCAGTTAATCAATAAAGTCTTGGAGCGCGTGAAAGGTGGAGCCACTTTAGCGGCGTCTCTCGAAGCTGAATCAACCGCCTTTTCTAAATTTTATCTCAATATGTTACGTGCAGGAGAGGCGGGTGGTAGTGTTGAAGTGGTTTTGCGGCGCTTGGCAGATTATCTAGAAAAATCGAAAGAATTACGCAATACTGTGACTACCGCTATGATTTATCCCGCAATACTGGTGGTCATGGCTTTAGGATCGGTGTTTTTATTGCTGACCTTTGTGGTACCGCAGTTTATGGAGATGTTTGAAAGTGCGGGTAAAGAGCTCCCGGTATCCACACAGATTGTGGTGGGTGCGGCACAGTGGTTACAGAACTATTGGTGGGTTTTGTTACTCATGATTGTCATGGGCACGGGCTTTATGCGCTACGAATTAAGCGATAGCCCCAGAAAACCTAAATGGGATGCTTTCTTTTTACGTATTCCGATTGTGGGTGATATGATCCGCAATATCGCCACGGCCAGTTTTAGCCGAACTTTAGGTACCTTGTTGTCCAATGGTGTGCCTATTCTTACCGCGCTGGGTATCGTCAAAAGTACCTTAAGCAATCAAGTGTTAGTGAATGCCGTTTCCTCTGCGGAAGATAATTTGCGGCAGGGTAAGGATATGTCCGGCGCACTGATAGCGACTGGACAATTTCCCAAAATGGCGACGCAAATGATTAAAATGGGCGAAGAGACCGGACGGATGGAAGAAATGTTGGATAGGATCGCGGTCGCCTACGATAAACAATTAGAAATTACCATCAAACGGATGTTGGCGTTAATGGAGCCTGCCGTTATCGTGTTTATGGGGGTGATGATAGGCGGGATCATTATCTCAATTTTATCCGCAATCTTGAGTGTGAATGATTTAGCGTTCTAGTTCGTCTCTGGGAGAGATCTAGAGTGTTTGTATAAACAAAGTGAATTTATCAGGTGAAATAACAACATGCGTATTCAAAATTCTAAACAAGCAGGTTTTACCTTAATCGAATTATTAGTGGTACTTGCAATTATTGGTTTATTAGCGGGTTTAGTGGGACCGCAGGTAATGAAACATCTCGGCGGTGCGAAAACCAGTACCGCAAAAGCTCAAGTCGAAGAATTATCTGGGGCTTTGGATATGTATCGTATCGATGTGGGTAATTACCCAACGACTGAGCAAGGCTTAAAAGCCTTAGTGGAAAAACCTGCCAATGTCTCCATTTGGAATGGTCCATATTTACGTAAAAACAAACTTCCCCAAGATCCTTGGTTAAAAGATTATCATTATGTTTCACCTGGTCAACATGGCAAGTTTGATTTGTTCTCATACGGTGCGGATGGTCGTGAAGGCGGCGAAGGCGAAGATAAAGATTCTGTGAGTTGGGAATAATTACCTATTGCTGCTTTGAACCTGCTGACGTTAGTGTTGATGCGTTTGCATGTACCAATGAGGGTAGGTTCAAGATGCGTGCAGTTGAGTATCAGTAATGCTTAAATCACCCGAACAGGGCTTTACCCTTGTTGAATTATTACTGGTATTGACCATCACGGTGATGGCATTAGCTGTGGTTGCTCCGAATATCTCTAACGGGAATCAGGCGTCGGTTTTAAAAAGTGCTGCACGCGATGTTGCCTCGGCGTTGCGTTTTGCACGTGGCAAAGCATTAACTACGCAAAAAGAAACCTTGGTGAGTATTGATTTACAAGAAAATAGCTATCAAGTGACGGGTCGGGATAAGGTATATAAATTATCGGATGAAATTGATATTACCTTGTCAGTTTCGCAAACGGAACAAGATGGCGTAGGGGTGGGTAGTATTCGTTTTTTTCCTGATGGTTCTTCCTCTGGCGGTAAAATTACCTTGGATTTGGGTAATTTTACTCAGGAACTTACCATTAATTGGCTGACTGGTCAGGTTGACATTGATGTACCCGAAGCAAGCTAAGCTACAACACGGTTTTTCCTTGCTGGAAATCCTCGTGGCATTTTCAATCTTGGCGATGTCTTTAGGGGTATTGTTAAGTATCTTTTCGAATGGTTTACGTTCAGCGGTGATTGCTGAAGAATATCAGGAAGCCCTTGCGATTGCTGAATCACAAATGGCAAGAGCAGGGCTAGAAATCGATCTTGCTCCCGGTCAAATCTCAGGGGTTGAGTTAGATAAATATTCATGGGAAATGTCAATTTCCCCCTTTGAATTTGTTCCTGCAACGCAACAAAAAGCGCAGCAACCCAGTTCACCGCAAGCGTTACCCATTGATTTAAATTCTTTTTATATATTAGTTTCGGTGAGTTGGCAGGATGGTGATGATACCCGGGAATTTGCAATCAGCAGTGTTCGCTTGGCTACTGCTCAAGCTTTGATACGCAAATAGTCATGAATAGCCCAACGCGATCATCTGGTAGTTCAGTGCTTAATCAATTCGGCTCACTTCGAGGATTTACCTTGATAGAAGTGCTCATTGGCATGAGTTTAATGGGCGTAATGTTGGTGCTGTTATTTGGAAGTTTAAGTGTGTGTGTGCGTAATTGGGATGCTGGTGAGCATAAAATCGCCGCCGTGACCCAAAAAGCGATTATTCGGAATTTTTTTCTCAATCATTTGCAAAACTTATTGCCACTGCAAAATGATTTTACTGAGATCAAGCAATTATCTTTTCAAGGAGATAAAACGGCTTTGCAATTTGTGTCGAGTATGCCAGCAAGTGCTGGGCGCCTGGGATTACAATTATTTAACATCTCTATGAGCGGTGCCAAAAGTAAACAAGGTCGAATTAACGTCAGTATGCAGCCTTTTTTTCCAGTCAGTGAAGGCGATAATTGGAATATAGAAGACGTGACGATTTTAGACGGTGTCAAGGCCATTGAATTTAGTTATTTTGGTGTTGATCAGGCGCAGCCCAATCAACCCGCTACTTGGTATGATACATGGTTAGAAAGCCAAAAAACCCCGTTGTTAGTTAAAGTTTCTATCGTGATGCTTAATGGTGAGGTGTGGCCGGATATCGTAGTGCCTTTGAAAGTTGATAATGGGAGTAATACCAGTACTGCTAACCCCTTTGGAATCGTGAATGGCCGATTTACACAATAAGCAACGTGGGGTGGCGTTGGTGGTCGTGATGTGGGTAATCACCTTAATTATTATTATGGCCAGCAGCTTTGCACTGACTATTCGGCGCGAAACTGCGATACTTGCCGATTTTAAAACCTTAGCGCAGGCCAATGCTATGGCAGAAGCTGGAATTAATATTGCCATTAAGCAAATGCTGAATGTTGATCAACAAGCGCGTTGGCGCAGTGACGGGACTATTTACGAGTTACAGATCGACGAAGTTCCGATTCGCATCACGATAGCAGATGAATCAGGCAAGATTGACATTAATCAAACAGATGGACAAATGTTACGCACTATCTTAATCGGTCGGGGCTTAAAAGAGCAGGATGCTGAAAAACTGGTTTCGGCGATTATCGATTGGCGCGATCCAGATGATCTGCTAAGCTTAAATGGGGCAGAAAAAGAAGAATATAAAGCAGCGCGATTAACGTATGTCCCTAGAAATAAACCGTTTGAGACCGTAGAAGAGTTGCAGTTAGTTTTGGGCATGACCCCTGTGTTATTTTCGCAATTAGAACCTTTAATTACGGTTTACTCGCAAGCAAAAGATGTTAATCCAGCGAAAGCCTCGCGAGAATTATTATTGGGAACCCCAAACGCTACACCTGCATTAGTTGATGCTTATTTGCAAGAACGTGCCCAAAATGCGCGAGCCGGAGCGCCTGAAACTCCGCCTACTTGGTTGGGAACTGCGCCTGGGGGAGGTGGGTCCCAAACGTTTCAAATTACCGCAGAAGCTATGCCTGTCGAAGGTGTAAGTGCTGCCGTAAGTGCTGTAGTTAAGCAAGGGCAATCCAGATCGGGGCTGCCATTTGCTATTTTAAAGTGGACAAAAGGCAGTAATTTTGGATCTTTGTTTACCGATGCCAATAATAACTTGATAATATCTCTTTAGTTGATTCACGTGATGCTGCACACAGTCACCCTAAATAATCTATGCCGCTACTTTATCGGGGATAAAATAACCAGTTTGCTGGTTAAGGTTCATGACGCTTAACGCATCATGATTTAAATCAAATATTGTACAGATTAACTCATGCTGAAATTGGATACAGAGATTAACATTGGCGCGTTTTGGTCATGGTGGACCGGTGAACTTGTTTCACTTTTGCCAGCAAGCGTGATTGATGGATTTAACCATAGTAATGGCTTCTTGATTGTTGAGCCTAAAGAGCAAAATCTGCTAGTCACTTATCAAAATAATTCTGGCTATCGTAATATCAATACCTTGTTAGGCGAATTTGAAGTGAATGAAAGTGCGAGTAAGCGCTTAAGATCAATTATTGATAACGATGCCATGTATAGTCATGCTGAGGTAGTGATTCGGATTCCCGCAGCTTTAGGCATGCAAAAAATTATCAGTTTGCCTGAAATTGCGACGACCAATTTGCAGCAAATGCTAACTTACGAATTAGATCGTTATACGCCGTTCAACCCTCAGCAAGTCTATTATGATGTTGTGAAATTGGGTAAACCCGTGAATGCACAAATTTCGGTTGCCCTTTTAGTCGTGCAACGGCATGTGTTAGACGAGATTTGTGAGCAATTGGCGATCTTAGGAGTTGCTCCAGCTTACGCCGATTGTGAACAGCAACCGATACCGCTATTAGCGCCTAAAGAACGTTACAATCTATTACCGCAAGCAATGCGCCACCTTAAAAGCAAAAAACCACAGGTGGTGATGTATTGTTCTCTGGGTATTCTAGTAACGATGCTGTTAATTTTGTTTTTGCATCCGCTTTGGATGGCTTATCAAGGAATCGATAAATTAAAAGCACATTTGCACAAAGTTGAAAAATTAGCACTGCAAGTTGAAGATACTAAACGTGGCATTGATTACTTATATCAAGCTACTAATCAGTTGATGACGAAAAAGCGAAATAATCCTGCGCTAGTGGAAATTTTTAACTTACTCAGTAAGGAGTTAAAAGATGATACTTCGCTTTCGCAATTGCGTTATACCGCATCCGGGTTGGAATTGTTAGGCGAGTCCGGTAATGCATCGGCGTTGATTGCCGCGCTGGAAAAAACCGGACGTTTCCGCAATACCCGTTTTATTTCACCCGTGACGCAGGATCGAACCTCCGGAAAAGAACGTTTTCAATTATTAACAGAAATTATACCGGTAAGCAACAATGCCCCAGAATCTAAGTAAATTACAACAGCAATATATTGCTGTAGGCTTGTTAGTGGCTTTGGTGCTGTTAATTATCGTGATGCTGATTTGGCCTTGGTATTCTAAATTATCCAGTTATGAACAGGAAATCAAGGAATTAGTATTTCGTATTCAACGCTATGCACGCGTGATTGATAGTCGAGACGAGGTGTTTCAAAAAGTTGAAGCCAGTAAAAATGAAATCAGTAATCTAGGTTATTTTAATACTCAAGAGACCCCGGCACTTGCCGAAGCCGAATTGCAAACCTTTATTAAAAATATCATCGTCACCGCTGGCGGCGAACTGGCAAGCACTCAGGTATTGGCCCAATCTGAAGTTGAAGGCTTAATTCATATTGCGGTGAATGTGAGATTCTCGTGCGATATAGAAACGTTACGTTCGATGTTATATCAAATTGAAAATGCAAAACCACTGATGTTGATTGAAGAACTGGATATCCGACCTATAAGAGGGGTACGCAATCCTAATACTGGGCAGTTAGAGGATAACGGCATAGTCACTGTCAATGTTCAGGTTGCAACCTATATGAGGAAAGTTTAACGATGGCACAGTTAAGTTGGGAATATAGATTAGCAGCGTTTTTTCTGGCCTTAAGTTTTATGTTATTGCTGCTATTCGCGGGCGAATGGTGGTATGGCAACAATTTACGTAATGAGATTATGCACGATATTTTTACCGTCGAAAAAGCGGGGTTTGAAATGCAACCCGTGCCCGTTTACCCCTTTGTGCAACAGCCTGTTGAAGCTTATGCGGAATTTGTGCAGCGCCCCATTTTTTTTGAAGGCCGACGTCCCATTGCGAAAACAGTGGCGGCTCCTGCCGTTACAGCTCCAGTTGCAGTTAAACCGCCTGTTGAGGATTTTGATTTGTTATTAACCGGGATTCTCGACACGCCCAAGGGGATTCGAGCCATGTTCCAAAATCCAAAAGCGACAACCTATTCTGATAAATTTAAAAAATTAACCAAAGGTGATGAAGTTAATGGTTGGAAATTGATTGAGATTAAAACCGATAAAGTCACGATGCAAGCAGATGATCAGACTAAAGAAGTCTTATTGCTCAAAGCTAAATCCAAACAATTACCACCGACTGCACCACCGCCTCCACCGCCTGCAGTAGTTAATCCTTTTGCTATACAACCGCCGCCCCCTCCGCAACCGAAAAGATGAAAACATTATTTAAAACTCGAACTCTTCAAAGCGCCATTGTGGCATGTAGCTTATTGACGACTGGATGTGAATTTTTAGCACCTAGTGTAAATACTAAAATTCCATTGAATGTGGTCCAGAATGACACAGATAAAAAAACTGGGCCAACGGATGTGCAGTTTACCCAGTTGAAAAATCAGGATGATAAAAAACCGTCCACTAAAGTGACTAGTCAACAGTTTAAAGGTACCGGGCGCTTTATTGATCCTAATATCAATACCCAAAGTACGGGTAAAGCCCCAGAGGGTAAGTTTTCACTCAACTTTGACGATGCTGATTTAGGGGAAGTCAGTAAAATTATCTTGAGTGATATGCTGGGTGAAAACTATGTGTTAAATCCAGCAATTAGTGGCAAAGTGACGTTACAAACCACCCAGCCGTTAACTAAAGCTGAATTGTTACCGACACTCGAAATGTTGTTACGCATGAATGATGTCGCGCTAGTGAAAAGTGATGGCGTATATCGAATTGAACCGAATGCTAAAGCCTTACAGTCCAGTGGTATTCCAACTGTAGGTAAGTCTGGTAGAGCATTGATGCCAGGCTACCAAACCAAAATTGTGCCGCTGCAATTCGTAGGCGCCTTGGATATGATGGATATTTTAACGCCGTTAGTGCCTGAAAAATCGGTTGTCCGTAGTGATCCTGCACGGAATATCCTGATGGTGTCGGGGAGCAGTTATGAAGTTGAACGCATTCTAGAGATTATCAAAACCTTTGATGTCAATTATATGAGTGGTATGTCGTTTGGTTTATACCCTCTGGAGAATGTGGACTTGACGGAAACGGTCACCCAGTTGGAGCAAATTTTCAGTAAGGAAGAAAAAATGCCCTTGGCCAATATGATTAAATTTGTGCCCATTAAGCATCTGAATGCAGTATTAATTGTTTCGCAGCAAGCTGAATATATCGAAGAAGCTAAGACTTGGGTCGAACGTTTAGATAAACCCAGTCCAACAAGCGCGGATGGCGGCGTTGTGGTTTACCGGGTACAACATGTGGTAGCGACAGAACTCGCTGATACTCTAAGTTCGATTTTTACTGGAACACCCACCACGCCAACTACGCCTAAATCAGCACAATTGTCAACAGCTCCCGGCTCGCAAAGCTCAACCTTGACCAATAAGCCAACAACACCTACGCCGAATCAACCGACGCAAGTAGCTAACAAATCTTCCGGATCGCAAGCCAATCCAGATAGTGAATTTGCAGGAGCGCAGGTAATTGCTGATCAATCAAATAACGCATTGATTATTTCTGCCAAGCCACAGCAGTTACGTTTAATTAAAAAAATTGTGCAACAGTTGGATGTGATGCCGCTGCAAGTGTTGGTGGATGCAACCATAGTCGCGGTAAAATTAAATAACGATTTGCAATATGGTGTTAAGTGGCTATTCGATAATCAAATTAACGATACCTACAGCGGTGTCGGAGGTTTAGCCAGTGGTTTAACTGGAGACTTAATATCTTCCGCCGCTGCTGCTGCATCTGGAGGTTTTTCCTACGGGTTTTTAAATTCTTCGGGCTCACCGCGTTTAATCTTAAACGCTTTGGCAAAGAAAGCTGATTTAAATGTACTTTCTTCACCTTCTTTGATGGTTTTAAATAACCATGAGGCATCAATCCATGTTGGGGATAAAGTTCCTTTTCAATCAGGAATTTCGGCGGTAGGGACCTCATCTTTGACTGGTTCTGTACCTGTGACCAATACGCAGCAAATTGAAACTGGGGTCACCTTAAAAGTAACGCCGCGCGTCAATGCCAACGGTATCGTGATCATGGATATAGACCAAAAAGTGGATGATGCGCTGAAAAACGATGCCGGGGTTTTACCGTCGACACCGACAATTCTGCAACGCCAGATCGTCAGTTCTGTTGCCGTAGTCAGTGGTGAAACTGTAGTGCTCGGAGGGTTAATTGCAGAATCTAATTCAG
The DNA here is from genome assembly GCA_005779525.1 of Methylococcaceae bacterium. Classification (GTDB taxonomy): domain Bacteria; phylum Pseudomonadota; class Gammaproteobacteria; order Methylococcales; family Methylomonadaceae; genus SXIZ01. The sequence continues at coordinate 3,644 of SXIZ01000242.1, read as the reverse complement.
CGAATAATACCGGTATTCCGTTTTTAAAGGATATTCCTGGTATCGGTAGCCTCTTTAGCAGTACCGCTAGAAACAAAGCGCGTGACGAGTTAGTCGTATTACTGACGCCGAGAGTGGTAGAGAATAAATACGATGCACGTAAAGTGACGGAAGAGTTTAAACGGAATTTAAGTGGTATTTATTATGATTTACCCAAAGCAAAACCAGCTTCAAATTTTCCGTCTATTCTCAAATAAAGCTTAATGCTGCATTTTCTGAGAGTATATAGTTTCTTAGAAACAGTGGGTAGGTTGGTTAACCCAACCTACATTTTAACTTTTACGACTCTCTCCTGAAAAGAGTTGGGGTGAGGTAGGCACTATTGGGTACTACTTGATTATGAAAAATTTAATTTATTTTCACTTTAATGTTCACGAATATCTTCGCAATTTAATACAACTCATGAATTACATTTAAATATGCGCACCGAATCTTTACTTAGACGTGCATATCGAAAATGTTGGTCTTTTCTGCCTAATAAATTATTGTCCATTTTACCCAGTTGGCGTTGCTTAGCGTTTTATCCTGTCATTAAGCCCACGGATACGTTATTGCAGACGTGGAACTCCAGTCATTGGGAAGAGTATCAAAAATGGTTGTCCATACACGCTTGGCAAACTTTAACGCACTGGGAGTTAAGCTATTCTGCATGTAAGCTAAGGGTTAACCCGCCCAAAATTAGTGTGGTGACGCCAGTCTATAATACTGAGCCAGCCATATTGTATGAGTGTATTTTGTCTATGCGTATGCAGTGTTATCCGTATTGGCAATGGATTCTAGTGGATGATGGTTCCAGTCGCGTTGATACTAAACAGTTGCTTGCGTCTGGCGTATGTAAAGATCCAAGGATACAGGTGATTTTTGGGCAAAGCTCGCTTGGAATTTCTAAGGCCACTAATCTTGGAATTGCACAAGCAACGGGTGATTTTGTGGTGTTTTTAGATCATGATGATCGCCTTGATTTACAAGCCCTAGCCCTAATTGCGGCTGAGCTACAAGCTCATCCCGAGCTTGATATTATTTATTCTGATCGGGACATGATATCTGAACAGGGTGAGCGCTACCTGCATTTATTTAAGCCGAATTGGTCGCCCGAAACCTTGCTGTCAGGAAATTATATTTTTCATTTGATGGCTTATCGACGTCAAATGTTGCTGGACTTGGGTGGCTTGCGTTCAGAGTTTGATGGATCTCAGGACTATGATTTGATCTTGCGCGCCGCAGAATTGCATCCGCAAGTAGCGCATATTCCTAAAATTTTGTATCACTGGCGACAGCATCCTGCCTCAGTTGCCTTGAATGTAAATGCCAAAGATTATGCTTTTCAAGCGGGGGCTGCGGCATTAAATGCTGCGCTGCAGCGCCGAGGTATTTCAGGGGGTGCGCAAGAAATTCCAGGGTTCTGGCGAGGTACTTATCAATTAGATTTAACGACTCCAGAAGCTAACACTATTCAAATTCTTGCTTTGCATAAGGAGCTTTTGGCCGTTGATTATGCAAGGTTTGTAAGTCATTTGATTGCAGAACATCAACCTGAGCAGCAGTATATTGCCATTATAAGTACTGGTTTGCTCGCAAAAGACGAATCGACTCTAACGCGTTTAGCCGCATGGTTGCTGCATTTCGATGAACTTGCAATGGTGAGTGGAAAAATAGTGACTGCGTCGGGTTTGTTGGAGTATGTCGGAATTTACTATAATCAGGATACTAGTCTAGTGCCTGTGTATCAGGGCTTCCCTGAGTCAGAACCCGGGTATATGGGAGTCTCGCAAATCGTTAGAAATATTTCGGCACCCCATCCAGAGTGTGTGATATTTAAGCGATCGTGGTGGGAGAAATTACAAGGATTTGACCCAAATTTACAGGGACCACATGCTTTGCTGGATTTTGCATTACGAGCTCAAGCGCTAGGTGGGCGAAGTGCAATTGTGCCGCAGTGCCAATTTGTGCGTCAACAGGATGATGTTTGGCAAATCGATGAAACCAGTGAAGATTTTGTGTATTTTCATAACCGCTGGCATGGATATTTTGAGGCTGGGGACCCATACTATAATAGCAATTTGGCTCAGAATAGCCGCGATATGGGTTTGGATATTTAACTATAGGGCGTGCATGATATAGCCTAACGCAATATCATGCACAACTCAGTTAAACTAGTGATATGGTTTCGGTGCGACCGTTGGTTTCAAAACTCACTTTCTCCTCTCTCGCTAGCCAGCCTAATGCGCGATGGATTTCATTGCGACCAATGCCCGTTTCAGTCGTGATTTTGTTCACGCTGGCAGGGCCATTTTCATTTAGAAATTTCCAAATTTCTCCAGCGATATTGCCGATTTCTTCATTCATAGTGGTTACCTTTTAGATTTAAGTTGAAGGGGTTTTCGCATGTTCATCTGGTAATACGATATTGACTTCCAAAGTTTCTTGGTCTTCATCCTGCTCGAAATTGACCGAAATCGCATCCAGATCAACTTTAATGTATTTTTGGATTACTTGGAGTAATTCTTGTTGCAATTGAGGAAGATACGAAGGACGGGATTTGTGCTTCGCGCTTCGTTCATGAGCTACCAAAATCTGTAAACGCTCTTTGGCTATCGAAGCGCTACCCCGTTGAGAAGAACGAAAATAATCAAGAAGGCTTAACATTATTTGCTCCTGAATAACTTGCTAAACAAGCCTTTTTTCTCTTCCTCAATAAAACGGTGCGGTTTATCTATGCCCAAATATCGGTCAACAATGTCAGCATAGGCTTGGCCCGCATCACTTTTTTCGTCAAGAATGACAGGGACACCAGCATTAGATGCATTCAAAACTGATTTAGATTCTGGAATGACACCTAGAAGATTGAGCGACAAAATTTCTTGGACATCCTCAACGCTTAACATTTCACCGAGTTTGACTCGTTCAGGCGAATAGCGAGTAAGTAATAAATATTCTTTAATAGGTTCTTGATTGTTTTCTGCGCGTTTGGATTTACTAGATAGCAAACCCAACATCCGATCAGAATCTCGAACAGAGGAGACCTCTGGGTTGGTGACCACAAAGGCATCGTCAGCAAAATACATAGCCAAATGCGCACCCTTCTCGATACCCGCTGGCGAGTCGCAGACTATATAATCGAAATCCTTCGATAAGTCTTGCAAAATACGTTCTATGCCTTCTTGGGTAAGTGCGTCTTTATCGCGAGTTTGGGAGGCGGGTAAGATATAGAGTTGATCGCAACGTTTATCTTTAATTAATGCTTGGTTTAAAACGGCTTCATTATTGATAACATTGACGAGATCATAAATGACCCGTCGCTCGCACCCCATGATTAAGTCAAGATTACGCAAACCAACATCAAAATCGATCACTGCGGTTTTGTAACCTTTTTTCGCAAGTCCCATAGCGATTGCAGCACTTGTCGTGGTTTTGCCAACTCCGCCCTTGCCTGATGTTACAACGATGATTCTACTCAATGCTTTATCCTCTAATTCGGTGGTTTATAGTTCTTTAATAATCAGTGCGTGATCTTGCAGGTATATTTGCACTGGCTTATGCTGCATGGATTTATCTAAGTCATCGCTAACTTTATAATTCCCTGCAATTGAAATAAGTTCTGCTTG
>SXIZ01000241.1 GCA_005779525.1 Methylococcaceae bacterium | reverse complement strand
CTCCTGCGATTTGCTTACTGTAAATCAATTCTGGATTTCGAATGTTCGCCCTCAGGCAAATTCTAGATCAATGACTCCGCTCCGTAACGGCATTCTGTCCTACTACTCTCTCAGACTCATCGGACCATTGCGCTTACTCAGAAACAGAATACTATTTTCTTAAGCTAGTGAAAGCTGCGCATTCCAATATGCGATTTCGCCACGCTTCATAAACTCGCTGCCAAAATATTTACCAAGTTACGTAATAAATTATTTGTAAAGCATAACGTGTCGCGATACAATGACTTATGATTAAAAGTTTTCGCCACAAAGGTATTCAGCAGTTCTTTGAAACAGGCTCTAAAGCAGGCATATCAGCAGAGCATGAATCAAAACTCGCTAGACAATTATTCTTACTCAATTCTGCCAAGAGTCCACAAGAAATGGATGTGATTGGTTGGAAACTGCATGCATTAAAAGTTGAACTAGTTGATCATTGGGCAGTAAAAGTTAATGGTAACTGGAGACTAACCTTTGCTTTTGAGGGAGAAGATGCAATTCTGGTTGATTATCAGGACTATCACTAATGAGATTTTATCATGGCAATGTTTAATCCACCCCATCCAGGTAGTATCTTAAAAGAAGATGTCTTACCTGAACTAAATATAGGCGTTACAGAAGCTGCAGCACAGCTCGGTGTCTCTAGAGTTGCGTTATCTCGTGTTATAAATGGCAAAGCGGGTATTAGTCCTGAAATGGCACTTCGACTTGAAGCTTGGATGCAAAATCCTACTGCAGATACTTGGGTACGGATGCAAGCGGAATATGATCTATGGCAAGCAAGACAAAATCCACCTGTCATAAAACAAGCCCAAGTATTAAATGCAGTTTGATTGACGCATAATGATTTACCTATCTACTAATTATCAATAAATTCATTAGGAGCCCTTAATGAAGCTAAGTACCACAGACGCCACGTTGTTCTTTGATTTATTGTGGATGCTCCAGTTTTTTGTAAATCAACGCATGGATATTATTGCCAACATCGATTCAGTAGACGAATATAAAGAATGTTCCCAAGAGGATAAGGTCAAGGTTAGGCAAGCATTATTTGACCAGCCTGAACTCATTCTAGCCTTTGTAAATGAAAACCCCTTTAACCTATCGCCAGAAGAACTCAATATAGTTAGCCAGTGGCAATATTTTGTAAAAGAGGAATTCTATATTGAGCGCTATCTCAAAAGTCATGCAATTTTTATTGGCAAAAAGGTTTATGGCGTTCTAGGGCTAACCCAGGATATTGAAGATATTATCCCCAAACATCGTTTGCCATTTATGCTAAAAACAGTATTGCTACCGTTTAAAGATTGCATTGTTTACGACGGGCTATTTGAGTCGTACAACGTATATTTTGGATCAGGCATAAAGTCGGATTTGAAGGAGTGTTACTTAAAAGCTAAACAGAAAGGTGCCATTATCGTTTCACTGGGTACTCAGGCAACTTTTGCAAAAAAAGAAAGCCCCGCCAAATCCAAAGCAATAGTTGCGGCTAATTGGCGCGAAGAATTGGAAGCCTTAACGAATATTGCTAGTAAATTGAGAGGGGGCGGCGGTCAGCATCGCATAAATAGTCCGGTATTTTCGCTAGTTAAAGCCAGTATTGCTATAGCAAATGCCGCCGTAAATTCACCGAATGATATGGATGAGCTATATAAAGCCATAATTAAAGCAGAGCGTAGCCTTAAACAAGTAGCAGAAACATTTTTCCGCATGGAGGATGGTGAATGATCGAACAACGCTTCATGCTTATGGAATGTGGTTGCTTTAGCTGACAAAAGTAAATATATCATCCGCGTTAGCAATCCAATTCAAATCACAACTTCAACTCTGCCGCTCAAATTAGGCATATGTGGAAATATTAGTTCTTATGCTGCCGTCATTTGTATTAGGAGCAACTGTATGTGCTGCTGGTGTGGAGTCATCATCCTAAGGATTAGGTCTTGTGTGAAATTGTAAAATAATTACGCTCATGACCGTAAAGACCTACAACACCATAATCATTAAATTTGCTGCTTGATGGAAACTCTAAATGCACAATATATTTTGTTGCTTGAAGATGAAAGCACCATTGCTGACAACGTCGTCTATGCGCTGGAAACGGAGGGGTTTAAGGTCACATGGTTGATGCTAGGTCAAGAGGCGCTGGCTGTGTTGCAGCAGCGTGATTTTGCGTTAGTGATTCTTGATGTCGGATTGCCCGATTGCAGCGGCTTTGAATTGTGCAAAACGATACGCAAATTTTCCGATGTACCGATTATCTTTCTAACCGCTCGGGCAGAAGAAATTGATCGTATTATTGGTTTAGAAATTGGCGGCGATGATTATGTGACCAAACCTTTCAGCCCGCGTGAATTGTGCGCTAGAGTTAAAGTGATACTTAAACGCGTGTCTAAACAGGCCAGCGAGTTGCCGGGGACGGAGTTCGATTTTGTGCTCGAAGCTGCCAAAACCCGGATTTCTTACCATGGTCAGATTTTGAATTTAACCCGCTACGAATATTTGCTTTTAACAACGCTGCTAGAGAAACCGCAGCAGGTATTTTCGCGCGAACGCCTAATCGAGCTGGTGTGGATAGATCCCGATGCCAGTTTTGATCGCGCAGTGGATACCCATATCAAAACCTTGCGCGCTAAGCTGCGCCAGATTGCCTCCCAGGATCCCATCAAAACCCACCGTGGCTTTGGCTACAGTATTGAAGCGACTTGTAGACAAGTCTTAGCTTAACTTTAGGGCCAATTATGCGCTTTAGTTTTAAAATCTTTGCGGGTCTGTTTCTGATCATAGGCTGTGGCGCTTTACTGTTTTTTATGGTGTTTATGGACTCGCTTAAGCCAGGGTTTAGGCAATCGACCGAAGATACTTTGGTGGATACGGCGAATCTGCTTGCAGAAATTGTTGCAGTGGAAACTTACCAGCAGGTCGTGGATACGGGTGAGTTTGCAGCGGCCATGGCCCTTTATAAACAACGGCATTTCGACGCGACCATTGGTAAATTACGCAAAAATAATCCAAGCTTACAGGTGTATATCACCGACCTGCACGGTAAGGTGGTTTACGATTCCACGGGACTACATGTGGGCGCCGATTTTTCACGCTGGAACGACATTTATTTGACCTTGCAGGGGCACTACGGTGCACGTTCGACCTTAGCTAATCCAGACGATGAACTCAGCTCAGTGATGCATGTTGCTGCCCCCATTTATCATCAGCAACAGCTGATTGGGGTGTTAACCATTAATAAGTCTAATCTCAGCGTGCAGCCATTTTTCCAACTCGCGCAGCAAGAACTCACGCGTAAAGGTTTGGGATTATTGTGCATCGCCTTGCTGGCTGGATTGGGGTTATCTCTTTGGTTATCACGTTCGATACGCTTGCTTGCACACTATGCTGAACAAGTCAGTCTGGGGCAACCCGCTAGCATGCCCAAAATCTATGGAGTAGAACTTGAGCAACTCGCGCGGGCAATGACGACGATGAAAACTGAATTAGAAGGCAAACAATATGTTGAACGTTATGTGCAGACACTGACACATCAATTAAAAGCGCCCTTGGCAGCAATTATCGGGGCCGCTGAATTACTCGATGAGCACATGCCAGAAGCGCAACGTGCCCGCTTTATAGGGAATATCGAGGCGGAAGCGCAGCGCTTACAGCAAATCGTACAACGCATGTTGGCTTTGGCTGATCTGGAAAATCGCGATACCCTGGCTCAACTTGAGCGCATTAACTTAGCCGCGCTGCTTGCTGATGTGCTGCAAACTCAAAGTATTCATCTGCAACAAAAAGCGCTGAGCGTTAATTTGTCGGTGCCCGAGGACATGCAGGTTGCTGGTGAGCGCTTTTTAGTGCAGCAAGCCTTGAATAATTTGCTGGATAATGCCATTGACTTTGCAGAGACGCATAGCGTCATAGACATTAAAATAACTCAAGTATCACAGGGTGTAACCATCACTTTAAACAACACCGGGGCTTTAATTCCGGCGTATGCGCAAAACCGTTTGCTGGAACGCTTTTATTCTCTGCCGCGTCCAGGCTCGGTACAGAAAAGTTCTGGGCTAGGATTATGCTTGGTCAATGAAGTCGCAAGATTACATCACGGCAGTCTTGAGCTGCATAATCGCGCTGATCAGCTGGGTGTCGAAGTCATTTTTACACTTCACACAATCCCCACACAATCCACCTAATTTCCCCATCTGGGTGCACTACAGTAGTCGCGTCAATCAACAACGGAGCGCGACTATGGTCAATTTACTTTTCAAAAAACTCATTACACTCGGCGGCATTATTATTTTGTTACTCGTCGCCATCTCTATGACGACTGGTATTATCAGTGAACGCAGCCGTTACCAAAACGAAGCACGCAACAACATTGCCAACAGTTGGACCCGCAGCCAGCAAATCACCGGGCCTTTTTTGGTTTTACCTTATCTCGTGAAAGTCGAAACTGAAATCTGGGATGAGCTAAATCAGAAAAAATCCTTAAAGACCGAACTGCAACAACGCGAGTTGTTTGTATTGCCCAATACTTTAGAAATCGGAGGTGACGTACAGGCCGAACTGCGTAGTCGGGGGATTTATAAACTTCCGGTGTACACCTCCAAACTCAAATTCAGCGGTGAGTTTGAGCGGAGTGTCATTGAGGAACGTAAAAAGTCGGTCACAAATGCTGAACGTTGGGGAGGGCCTTATTTAGCGGTGATGATTAATGATATTCGGGGGATTGTTAGCCATCCGCAGTTATTTTGGCAGGAACAAAAATACGCTTTTAAGGCGAATAATTTAGGCGGTGACATCCCGCAAAACATTCAAGCCGCATTGGAGTTAAGCGAGGCTGCAAGCTATGATTTTAAATTTGATTTAGACTTACGTGGTAGTGAAAACTTGAGTTTTACGCCTATCGCTGCAAATACCACGGTGGCGTTAACCTCTAATTGGCAGCATCCAAGTTTTAATGGCATGTATTTGCCCGCTAATTCAACCATCAATGCCGAGGGCTTTAATGCTAATTGGCAGTTATCATCCTTTTCAGGTAATTTAGAGGTACCGCTGCAATCATGTGCCATTGGGCAATGTCGGGCCTTGTCTGCACATAATTTCGGAGTTTCGTTGCTGGAAGCGCTCAATATTTATCATTTAAGCGAGCGTTCAACCAAATATGGTATTTTATTTATCAGTCTGACCTTTATCGCGTTTTTGGTCTATGAAATCACCAAAAAACAAGCGATTCACCCGGTGCAATATCTGCTGGTTGGCCTAGCGCTGGCCATGTTCTATCTGCTGTTGATTTCATTATCCGAACACCTTGCGTTTGCGTACGCCTATTTAAGTGCCGCGAGCGCTTGTACTGGGCTGTTGGCTTATTATCTAATTGCTGTATTGAAGAATACTAAAGCGGGCGTTTTATTTGCGGCAATGCTAGGGTTACTCTATGGGCTGTTATATATCATTCTAAACTCGGAAGAGACCGCGTTATTAATGGGAAGTGGCGTATTGTTCTTGATGTTAGCGCTGTTGATGGGCGTTACGCGGCATATAGATTGGTATGCATTAGAGTCTAAAACGGGCGAGTTAGCGGTAGATGGACCTGCACAATAGTCCAGTCATCGTGCGTTCAGTTGCTTGAAGTATATGTATTCGTTGTTACGCTTCTGACTAAAGTCCACAAGTGTCAGGTCGCTGCCCGATTGGGTGAACGGCCTGACCTTGTTATGAACGCTGAGTACATAAGAGATATTGGTCGTTAGTACTCGAAATTTGGGCTACTGCGTAAAGCTTTATGATATTTTAATGTTTTGTGGGTCGTTAATCGCAATCAGGCAAAATCAGCCGCATAGCTTTTGCTTGCGGCTGCAATAATAATTTTTTAATCAGTCACCCATTAACTATGATGAAATTTTTTATCTATTTAGCGTTATTATTATTTTCATCACTGAGTAGCTGCGCGATGTTAATGCCAGATTTTAAAACACCGGAGGTCTCATTGGTATCGATCAAGCCGCTACGTTTTAGTTTAATCGAGCAGGTGTTTGAGCTGCGCATTAAAGTCAAAAATCCCAATGCGATTGCTTTACCAATTGATGGCATGCAGTATCATCTTGAACTCAATCATACGCAATTCGCAGATGGGGTCAGTAATAATAAAGTTACTGTGCCTGCGAATGGTGAGGGTTTGTTTGATATCCAAGTCAACTCGCGACTCAATGCACTGTTACAGCAACTACAGCATAAAATTCCTGCAGCGATGGATTATAAGTTGTCAGGTGAAATTGGGGTGTTATCCAAAGCGATGGCGATACCTTTTACCTATGAAGGTAAAATTGATATCAATAATTTGTTACGTCGTTAGTGGGGGACTGAATACTTAGGTCAGCTTAGTATGCTGGTATTGCGTATTAATATGTAAGTTTGCTAGACGCTGAATTCAGTAGAGTAACCTACTGATGTGTTTTGATTATGCATAAATTTGAGAGGAAATTATGAGTTTACCCTGGAGCAGATTACTCCAAATCTGGATACTATTTACCGTACTTTTAATGGGTAGCGCAGTAACTTATGCTGTAGACTTTATTGAATTACCTGCGCCAGAGTCACGTCGACTGTTATACCGTTTACCAGAAAATTTTAATGG
>SXIZ01000240.1 GCA_005779525.1 Methylococcaceae bacterium | reverse complement strand
TAGTGGTTGGTTTGTGGGAAGTTCAGCAAACAATGTGAATTATGATAATCAAGGTCAGCCAGGCGCGGCAAATACTGAAATAATGCCTTATGCGGGCTGGAGTTTTAAGTTGCCGGATGATTTGCGTCTTGATGTGCAATGGTCGCGCTATCTATTTGATGGGCAGATATTTGCGCGTTCCTCGGATTACAACGAATTTTATCTGTTTTTACACTACAAAAACCTGCTTACGGCGCGAATTTCAGCGAGTGAAGACTATTATGGTCTCGGTAATTATGTTTTAGATTATGAACTGACTGGGCGATACCCTATTACTGAACACTTAGAGTTTTCTGCCAGTGCTGGGTTTAGTCAAACCAGTCCTGCTTTGGGTTCAGATTATCCTTACTGGAACGCAGGAATGACCTATTATTATCAATTTATCTCCTTAGATTTACGCTATATGGATGCGACAGAAACTGGCATCAATCCCGTGACCGCAGACAAGTTGCACGAGCTTTACGATCCTCCGGTAATTAGTGCGACCTGTGTCTTTTCAATCTCCATGGGTTTTTAAGCTGAACGGTTGCTGACTAAAATTTATTTTTCATAGACGTGAACCTTTTTAACTTCGGCTGACATTAACAGTATAACTTCGCTAATTGGGCAACTGTTGACTGTCATGCAATCTGAATGTGTTATATCGAGAGGGAAAGCATTGGATACCGGAAACAGCCAACAGGAGCAGCATCAGCGGGCATTGATCCAACGTATTTGTGAGCGTGATCAATCGGCGCTTGAGTTGTTGTACCATAATTACTATCCACGTTTAACCCGCTTTATCGGGCGCTATACTTGGCGAGATGAATTAATAGCTGAGGTGGTGAATGACGTTATGTTTACCGTGTGGGAAAAGGCGGAAACCTACAATCATCAATGTCAGCTCTCAACTTGGATATTTGGAATTGCCTACAATAAGGCACGGCAGGCCTTGCGCAATATTAATCAATATAGCGAAGATTCATTAGAAGATATTGCACTAGACAGTATGTTGGGTATTCAAGATAGCGGGTTAAAACAATTAGAACAGCAAGATTTATTAGAGTCTGCGTTTAAGGTTTTATCGCCTGATCAGCGGGCGGTTTTGGAGCTCACGTATTTTCAAGGATTGCATTACAGTGAAATCGCCGAATTAATGCAATGTCCAGAAAATACTGTAAAAACAAGGATGCATTATGCGCGTAAAGCCTTAAGTATAGAATTAAAACAACACGCCGATACTTTTTTGAATGAGTAGTTGGTTCGGCTGGAGAAACTGATGAACGACATTGATGACAGTCCTTATAGCACACATGAACAAGTGGTTTTCTTGTTGCCGTGGTATGTCAATAATACTTTACAGGCACAGGAATTACATGCGGTCACGCAGCATTTGAAAGTGTGTTTATTATGTAAACGCGAATTAAGCAATTTACGCCAGCTTGCGAATGCGGTGCAGCATTCACCCAGTGCTGAGGTTGCTGCCCCCACTTTGGCATTCGCGCAATTAAAACAACGCTTAGAGACTCCTCCTGCGCAGCCGAGTCCTGAAATAGCTGAGGTTTCGACACTGTCGCGCGCTGCAAAACACCGCCTACTTGGTAAATGGACAGCTCCGCAGGTTTTAGCTTTAGCGGCAAGTGTGGCGCTAGCGTTGGTGTTACCACGCATTTTACCTTGGGACTCCTCATGGGGAACCGCCTACCGGACCTTGTCGGATGCTCAAGTTAAACCTTCTGCAGCACACTCGTTGCGCGTAATTTTCAAGGCCGATACTGCACCTGAGGTGCTTAAATCCCTACTCGCTAACACTCAAGCAAGCAAGGTGCTTGGACCAGATACGCAGGCGATGTATACCCTAGAATTTAATGACGATGTAGCGCAGCCAATCATTTTGGAGAAATTAGCGCAGTTACGTCAAAATGCACAGGTAGTATTTGCCGAGCCGAATTATGGATTAGTCAGTCAATCAACTGTGCTGGCGCAGTGAACAGCATGCTTAAATTTTTACTTACTGTGCTCTTGACTTGGGGATGCATACTGCCCGTTGTTGCCGAGGATATTGGGATAGACGCTGTTCCGGCTGAACTGTTTGAACCCAAATATGCCGATCATATTTTGTTAGTGGCGTTTAAAGATGCGTCAATTAATCGCATTCCGAATGGAAGTAGCGAATATCGGCAGCGGGGCGCATACCAAAGTACCGCATGGAGTGAGCGATTAGGGAATGACATTGCGGAGCAATATCATCTGCGTAAGTTGACTGAGTGGCCTATGTCGGAAGTCGATGAGCATTGCGTGGTTTTTTTGGTACCGCCACAGCTTTCTGTGTCTGAGGTGATGAGCACTTTACAGCAAGATCAGCGCATAGATATTGTGCAAAATCTGCAGAGTTTTAGTACTCGAGCGTTGCCTAAAGAGGATCCCTACCAGAAGTTGCAAACCAATTTACAGCGCATGGAAATTGATCAAATTCATGCTAAAGCTACCGGGAAAGATGTCAACATTACCATGATTGATACGGGGGTTGATTTACAACATCCGGATTTGGACGGGCAGATAGAACGCAATGAAAATTTTGCGGAAAGTTTTTCGACTAGTTTTACGCAAGATCAACACGGCACAGCGATTGCCGGGATTATTGTTGCAAAAAAAGCCAATGGGACCGGGATTGTGGGGATTGCGCCAGATGCAAAGCTGACCGCGTTAAAAGCTTGTTGGCCTAAACATCCCGGGTCTATGGAGGCCGTGTGTAACAGCTATACCTTAGCTTTAGCTGTCAATAACGCTATTAAAAATGGCGCTAAAATTTTGAATATGAGTTTGACTGGGCCGTATGACCCCTTACTCGCCTTGCTGATCAATAAAGCGATCTCCAAGGGCATTATTGTCGTTGCCTCGCAGACTGGCAGTGGACTTGCCAACGAAAATTTTCCGGCGATGCTGGCGAAAGTGATTGCGGTTCAAAGTTTACGCAGTTCGGCGGAGGCTTCAAATAAAGCAATACCGATTATTCAAGCGCCTGGCGAGCATATTTTAACGACCTTACCTTATTCGACTTACGATTTTATTTCAGGCAGTTCCATGGCGGCGGCTGAAATTTCTGGCGTAATTGCCTTACTACTTGAAATCAATCCTGAATTGAGTGCAGAGGAAATTAAGGCCATTTTGCTTAAATCCAACCTAAGCTCTTCTGAAGGTGTCAGTGCTAAAAGTGCAGTGTTATCGGTGTGTGCGCTGAGCGCTTGTGCGGAACATGCATTAAGTTTTGTCGTGCACTAAATGTTAAGGATAAAACCGGTTATCTTGCTGCTTTTGTTGGTCAAGATACAAAGTGGGGTAGCTTCGGACTTACTGAATATCTATCAAGACGCGGTTGCTGGTGCACCACAATTGGAACAAGCCAGAGAAGCGCTTGCGGCAGTAGGCGAGAACTACATCCAAGCAAAAGCCTCCCTCTATCTCCCTGAAGCCGCGGTAAGTACCAATGTCTATGGTAACTCCCAATCAGTGCAACTTTCCCAGGATTCGACGGGTATTAACGGCCGCAGTAATTTTATCAGTGCTGGCTATAGCTTGATTTTAACGCAACCGCTGATTCATTATGATCGTGTGGTGGGTCTAGAGCAAAGTGATAGTCGAGTGGGTCAAGCGCATGCTGAATATGCTGCAACTGAAATCGCCTTAATATTACTCTTAGCGGAACGCTATTTTGATGTATTAGCCGCCACGGAAAATCTGGAGTTTGCTCAATTGCAACAAGCTTCATTAGCTCGTGGATTGCAAGAAACAAAACAACATGAAGCCGCTGGTTATTTAGCCAAGACGGATGTAGAGGAGGCGCAAGCAGGTTTTGATCGTGCGGTGACCGAAACCTTAGAGGCAGAGAATTTATTAAAAGATGCGCATGCTGCTTTACAAGAATTGACGGGTAAGCGTTACACTCAATTAGCACATTTAGGAAAGGAAATTCCATTGATCAAGCCTATCCCGGATAAAGAAACGGCGTGGGTAGAGCAAGCGCGTAAGCAAAATTTAACCTTGCAAGCCATCGAATACAGCGTGTCTGCCGCTAAAAACGAAATTCAGCGGCAAGAGGCTGGGCATTTACCCACGTTGGATGCTGTCGGTAACCACAGTTTTTCGAGTGCGGGAGGACGTTTTGGTTCCGCAGATATTCAAGATACTTCGCTGGGGCTAAATCTCACCGTACCGTTGTATCAAGGTGGGCGAGTGAATTCCAAAATTCGTGAGGCGGAACATCGTTATCGCGAAGTGCTTGCAAAGCAATCCGCTGAACAACGGGCAGTTGAACGTACCGTCAGCAAAGCCTTTCATGGCGTAATGCTAGGAATCAGTCGGATAGAGGCTTTGGCGCAGAATTTACGCTCATCGCAGACGGCTGTGGCTGCCACGGAAAGTGGCTTTCGTGTCGGACGGCGGACGGCGTTGGATGTGATTGTCGCTGAGCGCGAACAATTACGTGCCCAGCGAGATTATGCTCGGGCGCGCTATGATTTTTTACTGAACACCTTACGTTTGAAACACGCCGTTGGCACGCTTTCGCCTAGCGATTTAGTGCAGATTAATCGTTGGTTGGAGTCCTAAGCCACAGATCTGTTGATAGAGTTAACATTCCAGTCATGTTGCCCATCCCCTCAACTTGATGGAATGTCGTTCTTCATGACTGGGATGTTAGCTCTATCATTAGCTTAGCGGTGCTGACTCCGACTTGATTTGTTAACTCGGCTTTCGTTATTTCCAGAGTACATCTATCCATGCATACCATTCCAGAAAGTTCTATATCGCAATGCCCATTTCATACTGTTAGACGCTTACAGCCAACTGATGTTTTACTCTTTCCTATGCATAAACGTAGCATTGTTCAGTATCAGCCTGGAGCTGAAGGTCAGCAAGAGCTGTTTTTGTTTTATGGTGATAAAGAAATTTCATTTGATGAGCCAGAATTATTCAGTTTTGGTGAAAACTTAGCCAAGCATGGACAATTTATCGCAGCAGATGCGTTGAGTTGGGGGCAAGACTACACCTGGGTGCAAATACAGGCGTTGTTGCAGCAACTTATAGATGAGACGGTCATACATTATGAGGATGCCTATCTTGCGACGGAATCTGCTCAGCCTGAAGTGGGGAATTGCCCCTCGCCATTACCGCCTGCGTCCTGCACCGAGGCGCATACTTGGCTGGAAAGCGCCGTATTGACTGAGAATTTGACTGGGCGCCGTTTGGAGTTAGGCTATTTAGAACTGGTCATTCCCATTTTTCGGGTAGCGCATATTGCCTTGGATGCTGAAGGGCGGCAAGTGGGGGAAGCCAATGTGTTTCCCAAAACCTTGCGTATGGATATCCCTACGCTCTGGCGCACCTGTATTTACCCGGGAAGTCGTTATCTGGATTCCAAGCCGATGAATGTGACCGCGCTCAAAAGTATGCGCAGTTATTGGCCGCAAATGATGGCGTGTTTATTAACAATACGTGCGGCATATTTAGCGCGTTTTCCAGCAGCTCAACAGGGCTGGACCTTAGCGCACGTGGAAGCGCTGTCAACCTTGGTATTAGCGTTACCCACATATTTATTGATGCGCAGTGCTGATCCCATTGCTAATGCTGCATTACACCCCGCCTTGTCGTGCTTGTTTCGCGTGACTGACGGTTTAAGAGTGGTCACGCATCAGATGATCTTTGTGCCCGTGGGCGAACCGACATTGGCACCGTCGACACCCATTAGTGCTGAAGAAATCTATGCTTATGCCGAACGAAATTTTGCATTTACATCAGAACACGGGGTGTGTGCGGGACCCAAAGGCATGATTGAGGAGTTTTTGCAGGTCTTAATTGACGGCGTTGCGACTAAAAATACAGAAGCGGCGACTTTAGAACCCGAGGTCGCGGCTGCTCTGCAACAATTGCAGCCAGCGTTTGATTATGGCTTATATGGTTTGCAAGTGCATGCGGTGGCGTTTTCCATCTGGCCGCTGCTGATGCGGACTTATGTCAATCTAGCGGAGCTTTTGGAAAATTGGCGTGGAAGTATGTCGGAAGATCTACTCACTTGGCGCAGTCGCTTACAACAACAGGCGGCAATCGTGCGCACGCAAACGTATCATGCTACTGAAGAGTTGCGCAGCACGCGTGAAGAGGCGTATGCAGAAATCTACCAGCATTGCGCTCAAGGCCTTGGGCAAGCAATCGATGAGCAAGATTTAGTGGCGCGATTAGAGCGTTTTACCCCGGTGGTAGATGGCAAGTTGCAGCACAGACTCAGTCATATTTTATTTGCGCGTTTTGGAGTAAGCGAGATGCTCGAGGATATTGAGCTTTTAGCTGATGCTATCATTGGGTGTTTGTACAAAGTGCAGGCTATTCTCAAACTCGCCTGTGCCCAGCAGATGCAGTTGAATCAAGTCTTGGATCGACCCGCGCCGAGTGCAGCATTTGCTGCGAATTTGATGGATATCCATAATTTGTTACAAGGAGCTGAAAATCGTAAATTGCCATATTTACTCGATGAACTGGAAGATATTTTAGGGATTAGCATCACCTTAACGCAGGAAATCTTAGACATTCAGCAGTCAAACAAGCTTTTGTAAAAAAAGTTAAAAAAACTTACTTTTTTTTGAACCTTTTACACAATTGCAGTCATTAACCGTACAGGAAAGGCAAGTAGTCTTCCTAATTCAGTTTTACAATATTTTAATCATTTTCGGAGTTATTTCCATGAAAATTAAAACAAATGTTCGTGCAGGTGCTGGCAAACAAAAACGCGGTAGTTCTACTGACTCTTCAAGCTCTAGCACTCCTGATGTTGTAGTGTATACGCCGCCAGTCTATCCAGTAAGTCGTTGTGTGGGTGCATAGGCACCGCGCTTACGCAGGAAAGCTTAGGCATTAACCGTGAGGAAAGGCAAAAAGTCTTTCCCAATTCAGTTTTACAATTCTTTAATCATTTTCGGAGTTATTCCTATGAAAATTAAAACAAATGTTCGCGCAGGTGCTGGCAAACAAAAACGTAGTTCTTCAACCGATTCTAGTTCAAGTAGTTCTGATGTAGTGTATATCCCGCCAGTTACTCCAGTGAGTCGTTGTGCAGGAATTTAAATACTGCGCTTGATCTTAGGAGAGTAATGTTGGGGGCATTACTTTTCTATAATCTGATCGTAATGAAAAATATTGCATCTAATAACCTCTGAAAACTACTTTGAGATCTAATGATATCGCATTCTCGTAATGCAACACGCTTGCGGGCATCGCCTAATTTTGTGCAGGCGCTCACTTTGGATGGTAGGGCTTATATTGCCAAAGAAACCGAACCGTACCATCAATTTTGGTTAAATGAGCGTTATCGTATTTTATTAGCATTATTTTCTGTGCGCCGAGGATTAACTCCGCAACAAGCAATTGCTCGTTATTATCGCTTAACCCAAGTAGAACCCAGTGCGGCAGAAAATCGGCGCCTAGTCAAAGCCATTGCCGACATGCAAGCTTCCGAGGTGTTGATTAGCAGTCACGCGGATACTTCGCGCTATGACGAAAGTATGGCTAACTATTATTTGACCTATCGGCCATTTCCCAGTGCGTTAACCGCGCATATGGTTAAAGCTGCAGGCATTGAGTCGCACACGCGGATCTTGGATTTAGCTGGTGGGCCGGGAGATCTGGCTGTGCAGTTAGCGCAGGTTTCGGATGCCGTGGAACTGATGGAGCTCTCTCAAGGTTTCTTAGCGGCTGCACGAGCTCGTGCCGATGCTTTAGGCGTGAAGCTAGAGACTATCCATGAGTCGTGTAATCGTTTGCATTATCACGATGCACACTACGATGTACTAACCATTGCGCAAGCTATTCATTGGTTGGATGATGTTTTATTGTGTCGCGGGATTTGTCGCTTGTTAGCACCGAATGGTAGTTTTTTTGTCATCCAAAGTATTATTGAGGTGGATGATAAGCATCCCTTGGCCTATTTGTTAGGGCATAATTCAATTTTGGGCGCAAAAACGCCACAGCCGTTTATTGAAGATGTGCGTCCTCTTTGGCGACGCCTGGGGTTACTGTTTGATGCTTTGGATTCTCCCGGAGTTGAACATGTCGATGTCAGGTATGCGGCAGAGAGTTTGAGTCAAAAAATTGTACCCGTGGATATTAAGCTGTTTACGCAGGTCCGGCCGTTTGATCAGGGGTTTGCCCAAGGCTTTCTGACGCCTAAACATATTCAGGCAACTGGCTTAGAGCCCAATGCCTTTTGGCAAGATTTGGCCGCGCGTTGCGCCGATGCTACGCCTGCGCAATTGCTGGGAACCCATCACTGGGCCGTGATGCAGTTTCAGCGCGGGGGAGTGGCAATGGACTTCTTGGAAATAGCAAAGCGTCAGGCCCAGAGCATTGAATTCACCTTGGGCACAGCATAAGCGATCTTCAGTGTTGTTAAGGATTTTTAACGCATAGCTGTAGCAAAGTGCTGCTAGCCCGTACTGTGCGCTTAAGACACTTTCCTCGCACCGCACCGTCAATTATATTCCGTGCTGCAACAATGAAATGTGTAGCCGTCCTTAATTCCTAGATAACGCCTTAAGAAATTTGCTGCATGCAGCAGGGCTTGGCGGTTTGGTAAGGTATTACAAACCTAATTGAGGTGCTACAATTCAAACTTTATCCATCAAGTGAGGATTGTGGGGTCATGTGTTGCATTCGGCTAAAATAGCAGCTAAAGCATGCGATACAGACATGCTGGTGGCGCGAGATTTGACTCGGCGCTATTTAATTGCCTTGTTGTTGGTCGCCTCCTTAGCAACTGCGGCTTGGTTAAGTCTACATCTGGTGATTACCGAGCAAAAAAGTACCGCTGCGATCGTGAATATCAGTGGGCGTCAACGGATGCTGAGCCAACGCACCACCTTATTTGCCAATTTATTAGCGACGGCGCCTGCTTCCGAGCGTGCAGCGGTAAAAGCGACGCTAGAAAAAACCCTGCAATTATTGGCGCATTCTCACCAAGGATTGATCCAAGGTGATCCTGAATTAGGCTTACCCAATTCAATGTCGGCGACGGTGCATGCCTTGTATTTTGAGCCCCCTATAGCCTTAGATGCAGAAGTTAATAACTTTATTCAACTCGTCCATCACTGGATACAATTGCCCGAGACTGAGCGCTCTGCTGAGCATGCATTGCTAAAGACCTTGACGCACGAGGCGACCACCAATTTATTACAGCATCTTGATCAGATGGTGCGTCAATATCAGTTAGAAGGCGAGGCCTCGGTTAAGCGCTTACAATACGCTGAAACGATTTTCTGGGGCTTAACCCTGTTGCTGTTAGTGCTGGAAGCGTTGTTGATTTTTCAGCCTTTTGTGCAACATGTGCGCATTATCATTACTAAATTACAATTGGCGACGCGCAATCTACAAGTGCATGAAAGTCAATTAGAACACACGATTCAATTACGTACGGCAGAATTAGAACAGCGTAGTGCCGCGTTGGCAGAAAGTGAGGAGAAATTTCGGCTGATTAGCACGGCAGCGAAAGATGCTATTGTGATTATTGATGAGGCAGAGCTAATTATTTATTGGAATCCTGCCGCAGAACATCTCTTTGGCTATTCGGCCAATGATATTTTAGGTAAAAATTTTCGCACCTTGCTGATGCCACAGGAGCACACTGCCATTCTTTCGAGCGGCATTGTCCATTTCTTGGATGCAGGGACGGAAAATTTAGTCAGCCAAACCTTGGAAGCGCAAGCCATCCATCAAATGGGTACGGAGTTTCCTATCGAATTATCGATATCAGCATTTAAATTACAAAATAGTTGGCATGCGATTAGTATCATGCGGGATATTACTGAGCGTAAGCATATGGAGCAGCAAATTCGACAATTAGCCTTTTACGATCCCTTAACTAATTTGCCCAATCGTCGTTTATTTCATGATCGTCTAACCCACGCTATCTTTAGTGCAAAGCGTAAACATCAGTATGTCGCTTTGATGTTACTGGATTTGGATAACTTTAAGTCGGTCAATGATGATTATGGGCATGTTATGGGGGATCAGTTGCTTGTTGAAGTGGCCAAACGTTTAAGTAAATGTGTGCGGGCTGTCGATACTATTGCGCGTTTAGGTGGGGATGAGTTTGTTGTCTTACTCACGGAGCTGGAAGGAGATGAAGCGCAAGTAACCACGCAAATCGGGGTGATTGCAGAAAAGATTCGGATAGAAGTTTCACGGCCTTATCAATTGCAGAGTAATCAAGCTAATGCTTCCGAAACCGATATTGTGCATCAGTGTTCAGCGAGTATCGGCGTCATTGCTTTTGATAGTGCTGAGCTTGCTCCAGAAGATATTATTAAAAAAGCCGATGCGTCTATGTACCAAGCAAAACGCATGGGGCGCAATCAAATTCAGTTCAGTCACTAAGTCCGTCTCTGATTTAGTTTCAGCCCCTAGCTCAATGGCAAATTGACTGGCAATACTATAGCCTCTATAGGATGTGCCGCAAGAGGCTAACGCCAAGGCAATAGCATTAAATGATTAATTTCAATCCTGGGGGCAAGGCCTCGCCAAACATTTGTTTTTCTTCGGCTTCGTCTAATTCGCGATAGTTCTCAACCATATCTACCCAGGTTGAGGGGGCGCGACTGATTTTTAATTTTTCGACGATTGTTAAGCGTAATTCCGGTTCAATATCCCGCACTCGATCATTACTGCGCCGTGCCATTAGGGTTGCCGCAAATGCCGCTTGTTGATTTTTCTTCCAATCCAGGGGCAGTAACTGCTCTAGCCAATCGGCAACGACTTTGGCTTCGATCACATTGTGAGAGCTGCCATAAAACGGCACGCGCGCCGCGATACGCCCGACCGCCCACCAGCTTTGCGCGGATTCACCGGATTTTTGTAGTCGACTCAACAACCACATCGCTAGTTGCGTTTTATCCTGCACGCTGAGACGTTCCAAAACCGCGGCCAAGCGCAAAATATCTTCATAACTACGCGTTTTTAATAATTTAGTCACCGTGGGCTGACGAGCGGCCGCTGGATTGATGAATTTAGCAATATCATTGAAAATTTGCTGCTGTGCGACTTCATTTAAACCGCCAGCAATGCGTCGCCATAAGGTCCACCATTCGGCCCAATTTTGGGTTTCGTTGTTGAACTGGATGCCTTGTGGATAGAGTTTCCATAATTGCGCCACGCGCCAATCATCTAAAGGATAGCCAAAGCCAGGGCGCAAGCAATACCCAATTAAACTTAGCCAGACGCGTTCGTGCTGTTCTGAACGGCGGCGGTATTTGCTTCCTTCCAATAAAGCGGTAAACAAGGCACGCAAGAGCGGGGTTTCCCATTCTGCACGACTTTTACCCAATAATTTTTCTAAATCGGCACGCAGACTTTTGACGGCTAATGGGTTGACATCTTTGGATTTTGAACCGAATACGGCATTAATTTTGTCTATCGCTTGTTGAAATTGCGGGGGTAATTCAACATTCGCGGCTTGGATGCCTGCTTTTTTTCGCAACTGAAATTCTACATCCCAGCGTTGTGCGCTGTTTTCAAGGGCAACACATTGAATTTTTAACGTCCCCATTTCGGTTTGGGTGACCGCAAGTTGCACCAGCATTTCGGTTTGGCTGTGTTCTTGATCGGGGGCAAAGGCCACGGCCAACGGTGGGAGCGAATGGAATAAATCGTCATCAATTGCAATCACATCGCCGGGTTGATAGACACTGTCAGTCGAAGTTGACACTAAATGAAAACGCACCGGAACGCCTAAACGCAAGGCAAATTGCCGACCTTGCAGCAAGACTTCATTACCTTCTTCACTGCCGCGCGGCAAAATGCACACGCCTTGTTGTGTTTGCGTATCTGCCGTTTCAACAAGCAAGAAGTAACTACGTGCGCTACCGCCACCGATTTTTAATTTTTTATCGCGCCGCGCCAGTGCATAACTCACTGCACCCAAGGCGACGGATAATTCTGGATGTTGGTTTTCCAGTAAGGTGGGTGCTTGACCGCCCCAGGCGGTGAGTAAATCAAGTACCCGCTGACTAATGGGCTGGCTTCTGAAAACCCCGCCGTTAAGTAATAGCGCATCCGGTACACGACCGCGACCTTGCAATGCGTCGCTTGCAGCTTGTTGATGTAAATGCAAAAAAGCGGCGATATGCTTGCTGACCGCAGGTTCTGCCGCATACGGTAAGCCAAATTCAACCATGCCGCTACGCTTTCTGTCAGGGAGCTCATCTAGACCTGAAAGTGGAAAAAATCCATCCAAGGCCATAGCGCGCACTTCTGCTCGGCTGAGTTCGGTGGAACGTGACCCACCAATAAGTTTACTGCCACCGCCCAAGAGAGTAACGCGTAATTGCTCTGGGGCGTTTTCTGCCAATAATTGTTCTTTTGCGCAGCGGCATTGTTCGATTAAATGCGATAAGTCGGCCGCAGATAAGCGTTTGCCATCGGTGACTAAGCGTGATTCTACTAAATGTGCCAAAGCAAGATCGATATTATCCCCGCCTAACATTAAATGATCACCCACCCCGATACGCGTTAGCTTAGGTTCGGAAATGCCGGGTTCGACTTTAATCAGCGTAAGGTCGGTGGTCCCTCCGCCAACGTCACACACCAATAATAAATGTACGTTACTTAAGGCGGTTTGTAAGCGTCCAGCGTTTAAGCGTAACCAGTCGTAACAGACCGCTTGTGGTTCTTCTAATAAGCGCACCTGCGGTAAGCCTGCCAGTTTTGCGGCTTCCAAGGTTAAAGAGCGTGCCCCTTCGTCAAAAGACGCCGGGACGGTAATGACGATATCTTGTTCCGCTAATGGCGCTTCGGGAAATTGATGTCCCCACATTAGGCGTACATGCGCTAAATAACTGGCGCTAGCTTCCAAGGGCGAGACTTTGCGCACGTCCTCATGACTGCCCCAAGGTAAAATATCCGCTTGTGCGTCCACGGAAGGGTGGGATAACCAGCTTTTAGCGCTGGTCACTAAACGACCTTGGGATTTAGCGCCCAATACCCGCGCCGCTTCGCCGATAATGGCGTGATCTTCACTGGCGAACACTTGATCCTCAGCGGCTAATTCACC
>SXIZ01000239.1 GCA_005779525.1 Methylococcaceae bacterium | reverse complement strand
GCTTGCAAGACACTGTCTAAATCTGCTGTTGGACACAATGGGGTGGAAATTGCTTGATACTGGTCCCGCTGCCCTTGGCGTGCATGCACGACCTGCCGATCTTTTAAGTCTATAACTGGAATTATGCGCATCTGGAGGCGTATAGCAGGCTAGCAACAGGGGTTGAAAGCTTGAAATATAAAAGGTTAACGCTGAAAAACCCGTTCGTACTTGGCCTGGGCTGAGTATAAACGGGTTTGTAGTTGAACAACAGCTGCTTAAGCAGTTGGCATCATGTGTTCGTACAATGCCAGGTATTGTTGGGCACTGTGTTTCCACGAAAAATCTTGTTGCATGCCCGTCTGTTGAATTTTCTGCCAGACATCTTGTTGGGTGTAGAGTAACAAGGTGCGTTTAATCGCTTCGAGGAGTGAACCTGCGGTAGCATCATTAAAAACAATACCCGTGGCCGTTTGGTTAGCGATGCTGTCCGGGGTGGTATCTACCACGGTATCTGCTAAGCCGCCCGTTTTTCTAACGATGGGCAAGCTACCGTAAAGTTGGCTGTACATTTGGTTTAAGCCGCATGGTTCAAAGCGCGAGGGCATTAAGAAGGCGTCAATGCCCGCTTCAATTAAATGGGCAAGGGCTTCGTTATACCCCAAGGTAATGGCAATTTTGTCCGGGTAGGGGGCGGCTAACTCTTGTAATTGCGCTTGGAATTCTTTGCTACCGCTGCCCAGAATAACGATTTGCAGGGTTAATGGAAGCAATTCCGGCAAGCATTCGATTAATAAATCGATGCCTTTTTGTTCGACCAGACGGCCAATTAAGCCTAATAATGGTACGTCGGCTTTCACCGGGAGTCCAACTTTGCTTTGCAGTGCAGCTTTATTCGCAGCTTTTTGCGCTAGCGTTGTCGCATCAAAGTTTTGCACTAAATTAGGGTCGCTCGCAGGATTCCAGTGTTCTAAGTCCACGCCGTTGATAATGCCGCCTAGCGCGTCTTGTCGATGTTCGAGCAAGCCTTCCAGACCATAACCGTATTCAGGCGTTTGAATTTCTAAGGCATAGGTCGGGCTGACGGTAGTAATTTGGTCAGCATACACCAAACCGCCTTTGATAAATGACAGCATGCCGTGAAACTCTAAGCCTAAGGGATGAATTAATTGCCCGGGTAGATTTAACGTGGCGGCTGTAGCGGCTGGAAATAAGCCTTGATAGGCCATGTTATGAATGGTGAATACCGTCGCCGGGCGATGAAATTCTAACGATAATAGTGCAGGTACTAAGCCGGATTGCCAATCGTTGCAATGCACGATATCCGGTCTCCAGTCCTGATGGATACGATTCATGGCAATTTCGACCGCGACGCGACAAAAGAGCGCGAAACGTTCAGCATTATTCGGCCAAGGTTCTCCTTGCTCGTCCACATAAGGGTTGCCTGGATAGTTGTAGTACCCTGGAAAATCGATTAACCAAACGATAAAGCCGGATTCCGGCATACGGGTTTCCAAGATATTGACGTTTTTATTATCCACGCGGAGCGAGCATAAAAAGCGCACATCCCCTTGAGTTTTCAGTGCTTGGTAGTTGGGGATCAGTAAACGCACATCTTGATCTAATTCGGCCAGTGCTTTAGGTAGACTGCCGGACACATCAGCTAATCCTCCGGTTTTAATAAGCGGATGGGCTTCACTGGTGACAAAAAGAATTTTTTTCATGGATGATTCTTGACGATCATTTTAAAGTTAATGGGGTTCCGGTAGCTAAGCTAGTGCGTCACTACCGGAATATAGAGCGTTAAATTTTTAAGATCAATGCCCCTAAGGGTGGCAAGGTCAGACATAACGAGTGCGGTAAATTCATCCACGGTTGCGGCTCGGAGACCACGGCACCGTTACCCGTATTGCTACCATCGTAGTATTTGGAATCGGAATTAAAGATTTCAGTATAAACGCCTGCCTCAGGTACGCCGATACGGTAATTTTCACGCGGTACTGGAGTAAAGTTCAAAATCACTACTAAATCTTCATACTCGCTTTTGCGGCGGTAACTGATAATCGATTGTTCCATATCGTTACAATCGATCCAGTCAAAACCTTGGTACTCAAAATCGTGCACAAATAACGCAGGATGCGTTTTGTAAAGCTGATTTAAATCGCGTACCAAAGATTGGATACCGCGATGATGTTGGTAGTCTAAGACATACCAATCCAAAGCTCGATTGGAATTCCATTCGGTACCTTGACCGAACTCACAACCCATAAATAACAGCTTTTTGCCAGGATAGGTATACATGAAAGTGTACAACAGGCGGAGGTTGGCAAAGCGTTGCCATTCGTCGCCCGGCATTTTATTGACCAAGGAACCCTTGCCATGCACGACTTCGTCATGGGAGAACGGTAGGGTAAAGTTTTCGGTAAACGCATACAGCATGCCGAAGGTCAGTTGATTATGGTGATATTTTCTATGAATCGGTTCTTGGCTCATGTACGCCAAAATATCGTGCATCCAACCCATATTCCATTTCATGGAAAAACCTAAGCCGCCAGCCCAGGTAGGACGGGTGACTTGTGGCCAGGAGGTGGATTCTTCCGCCATAATCACGGTGCCTGGATGTTGGTCGTGGGTGACTGCGTTGAGTTCGCGTAAGAAATCAATGGCTTCGAGATTTTCGTTGCCGCCATAGCGATTAGGAATCCAGTCGTTGGCCTCGCGCGAATAATCTAAATAGAGCATCGAAGCCACCGCATCCACGCGTAAGCCATCGAGGTGGTATTCTTCTAACCAGAACACCGCACTGGCGAGCAGAAAGTTTTTAACTTCATTACGCCCAAAGTTATAAATCAATGTACCCCAATCCCGATGTTCGCCTTTACGCGGATCCTCGTGCTCATACAACGCAGTGCCATCAAAGCGCGCCAAGGCATAGGCATCTTTGGGGAAATGCGCAGGTACCCAGTCTAGAATCACCCCAATGCCATTCTGATGGCAGGTGTCTACAAAGTAGCGGAAATCGTCGGGGGTGCCATAGCGGCTGGTGGGGGCAAAATAGCCCGTGGTTTGATAACCCCACGAACCGTCAAACGGATGTTCAGTGATCGGGAGTAATTCAATATGGGTAAAGCCCATTTGCTTGACATAATCCACCAATTCAACGGCCAGTTCACGGTAGGTCAGAAAGTTGCCAAGATTATCGCGTCGCCATGAGCCCAAATGCACCTCATACACTGCCATCGGCTCATGTAACCAGTCGTGGCTCGCACGTTTCATCATCCATTGCTGGTCTTGCCAATGATACGTACGTTCTTTGATTACAATAGACGAGGTGTTGGGGCGAAATTCAAATTGTTGCCCATACGGGTCGGTTTTCAATAAAATTTCTTGCGTGTTGCGGTTGAGAATTTCAAATTTGTAGTACGTGCCCGCTTTTAAGCCGGGCATAAAAATTTCCCATATTCCACTTCCCCCTAAGCTGCGCATGGGGTTACAGCGACCATCCCAACGGTTGAAATCTCCAACAACACTCACACGACCAGCATTGGGGGCCCAAACAGCGAATAACACTCCGTCTATGCCATCGACAGTGTGTAAATGCGCACCTAATTTTTGGTAAATATGCCAATGCCGACCTTCGCCAAACAGATGTTGGTCGAATTCAGGCAGTTGGCTACCAAAATCATAAGGATCATAGCTTTCGTGGGTGTAGCCACTCTTATCTACCCATGTCAATTTGTAATGGGCAGGTAGCGTTTCAGTCGGTGCGAGTACATATTCAAAAAAATCGGTACCGATAATCCGGTTAAGTGCTTGGTTGTTATGAGTGAAATGCACTGATTCGGCGTAGGGGAAAAAGACTTTAACTACAGTCTTACCATCTTTTTGATGCCGACCAAGGATGGAAAATGGGTCGTGATTTTTAGCTTCGATAATGCGTATGCATTCCGTGCTTAAGGGTTTGGGTTTCGCGATGGCGACGGGTGGGGTTGTAGGTACTTCTAACATTTCAGTTCCCTCAGGTTGTGTTGAGGACACTGCGGTGATTGTTTTAGAATCAGAGGCAGGGGCGCTGGTTGCGGCTGGCGATGAGCTATCCGCTTTCACTGTCGATTTTGTAGTTTTTGTGGTTTTTTTTGCAGGAGCGCTAGCTTGGGATGTACTTTTTTTGGCAGCGGGTTTTTTGGTGGTTTTAGTTATGTCCGAATCCGTTGCTTTGGATTCAGTATTTTTTTTGTTATCAGAATCCAGTGTGGTATTGGAACCTTTTTTCACGTTGATTGACCTCTTGTGTGATTAACTATTTTAAACCTGTTACGAATATTACCAATATTAATAGATGAATGTAATACTGATTTTGTTTAGTAGCTAAAAAAACTCATTTTTAGCGCAGGAGGGGTTGTTGGCTTTAAAAATGTTAGAATTATTATCTTATTGATAGTTATTAATATATCGCTATTATGCACATTTTTTGACATTATTGGGTCGCTAGAGTTGGTGGATTACCAATATTATTTCTCTAAAATCTCTTGCGTATGAGGATGGGCAAGGTGTATCTTTTGCGTGTTATTTTGACCGTAGCGTTTTAGCCTGAAAAGGGCAAAAACGCAAACTAAGAAAATCATTAAGTGACTGTAACAACCTATGGTCGCCTAAGTTACGACCGCGGTTTGTCGTAAAACATAATACAAACATCATCATAATAATATTTTGAGAAACAACTATGTCTAATTTTCCGATTGATCTTGGCGCCTACAAACGTATCACATTGGATGCCAGTGTACCCACACTGACTGATGCGCAACGCGCCAGCTTAAAAGCAAACATCCAGTTGTGCCGTGACGCTATCGTGTTTTTTACTTCGACAGGCGCGGCCAGAGGCGTGGGTGGGCACACCGGTGGACCGTACGATACAGTGCCAGAAGTCGTTATCCTAGACGCGCTCTTTCGTGGTTCTGCAACTAAATACGTACCGATCTTTTTTGATGAAGCGGGCCATCGTGTTGCAACCCAATATTTAATGTCAACTTTAAACGGTGATTTACCTGCAGAGCGTTTAACACAATACCGTGCGGCGCATTCACATTTACCGGGTCATCCTGAATTAGGTTTTACACCAGGTGTAAAATTCAGTTCAGGTCGTTTAGGCCACATGTGGCCGTATGTCAACGGTGTCGCTATTGCTAACCCAAGAAAAACAGTGTTTTGCTTAGGTTCTGACGGTTCACAGCAAGAAGGCGATGATGCTGAAGCAGCACGTTTAGCGGTAGCGCAAGGTCTGAATGTTAAATTAATTATTGACGATAACGATGTCACTATCGCAGGTCATCCTTCAAAATACTTAACTGGCTGCAGCACTGCCAAAACCTTAGCAGGCCAAGGCGTCACTGTATTCGAAGGCAACGGTGAAGACATTGACGATTTATACGCGCGTATCGTTAAAGCGATCAACACTGACGGACCCGTAGCCGTTATCAACTATCGTCCAATGTGCCCAGGTATCGTTGGCTTGGAAGGTTCAACGCATGGTCACGATGTAGTATCTGTCAAAGTTGCTCTGGAATATTTGGAAACTCGTGGTCACACTGCAGCGGTAGAGTTCTTGAAAGGCGTAGTTGCGCCAAAAATGACTGACACCTTCTTAGGTTCAGACAACGCAAAATGGGATGCTAACCGTAACGTATTCGGCGATGCAGTCGTGGAAGTTATGAAAGGTATGAGTGAAGCTGATCGCGTTGCTAACGTACGCGTTATTGACTCAGACCTGGAAGGTTCTTGTGGCTTGCACAAAATCCATACAGCCTTCCCAGAAAGCTTTATTTCTTCCGGTATTATGGAGCGCGGCAACTTCTCTGCTGCTGCAGGTTTCGGTATGGAAGCTGGCAAACAAGGTATCTTCGGTACCTTCGCAGCGTTTCTAGAAATGTTGATGTCTGAAATCACGATGGCACGTTTGAATAACTCCAACGTTCTCAGTCATTTCTCGCATTCTGGTATTGACGATATGGCTGACAATACTTGCCATTTCGGTATCAATAACTTCTTCGCTGACAATGGTCTGGATGACGCTTATGCGACTAACCTGTACTTCCCAGCTGATCCTAATCAAATGAGAGCGGTCATTAAAAAGATCTTCTTTGATCCAGGCTTACGTTTCGTATTCTCAACGCGTTCTAAAACTCCGATCATTTTAGATGACAAAGGTAACGAGTTCTTCGGTGGTGATTACACATTCGTCCCAGGTAAAGACGAAGTGATCCGTGAAGGTACTGCGGGTTATGTGGTTGCTTTCGGTGAAACTTTGTACCGTGCATTAGATGCTGTTGAGCGTTTGAAAGCAGAAGGCATCGATGTTGGTTTGATCAACAAACCTCATTTGAACGTGATCGACGAAGAAACATTGGCTAAAATTGGTAATTCACCGTTGGTCTTAGTGGTTGAATCTTTCAACCGTAAAACTGGTTTGGGAAGTCGCTTTGGTACTTGGTTGCTGGAACGTGGCTTAACGCCAAAATTTGCGCATATTGCGACGCATAAAGAAGGTTGCGGCGGTCTGTGGGAACAATTCCCGCATCAAGGCATCGATCCAGCGGGTATCATTGCGAAAGTTAAATCTATGCGTTAAGCTGGATTTTTGGATGAGGAAAGAAAGGGCGCTACGGCGCCCTTTTTTGCTTTACTTGGTATAATATGGATGATTGCTCTGCAGCGTAAAGTCTTTAGTCGATAAGTTAGGAATTTGATCGGCACTCACGGGTTTACTGAAAAAATACCCTTGAATATAATCACAGCCTAAGCCATACATGACGAGGGCTTGATCCCGCGTTTCCACACCTTCGGCTATAAGAGAATAGTTTAAGGCTTGTGATAGACCTATGATGGTGCCAAGTAAGACCGAGGTTTGCTGATTGCTGAGTACATCGTCTATGAAGATTTTATCGATTTTTAAACTATCCAACGGTAACTGCTTGAGCGATGCTAAGCAGGAATAGCCCGTCCCAAAATCATCAATGCCAATATGCACCCCAATTTGGCGTAATTTTTTGAAAACTTCCAAATGTCCTTCGGTCTGCATAGCAGTTTCGGTGACTTCTAATTCTAGGTATTGCGCGGGCACAGCCGTTTTGGAGAGCACTTTTGCCACAAAGTTCAACAGTTCTGGATTTTGAAAATGGGCGGGTTCAATGTTCACCGCGACTTTGATATAGGGCATGCCTGCGTCGTGCCAGGCGGCTAGTTGCATACATGCGCTATTAATAACCCAATTACCCAGTTCACAAATTAAATTGAATTCGTTAATTAAGGGTAAAAATTCTCCGGGTGCAAGTAATCCCCGTTCTGGATGTTGCCAGCGGATAAGGGCCTCCATACCAATCATGCGTCCAGTGTGCATGGATATTTGAGGTTGATAATGCAGTACAAATTGATTTTCTTGAAATGCAGTATGCAGTTGCTGCTCAAAGTTGAGTCTGTTAATGGCTTGGTTGGCCATATCTTTGTTATAAAAGATAAAGCGCTGTTTGCCGGATTGTTTAGCATAATACATCGCGGCATCGGCGGCTTTCATAAGTTCAATTTCAGTTTTGCCATCTTTAGGAAAAATGGCAATGCCGATACTGACGCGCGGATTGATTTGGTGCTGACCAATGGTTAATGGCAAATTGATTTTCATCAGGATGCGAGACGCTAGTTCCTGAACAGCTTCTTGATCTCCAATATTATTGGTGATAATGCAAAATTCATCGCCCCCTAAACGTGCAACAAAATCCACTTCGCGGACTTCATTTTGTAAGCGTAG
Source organism: Methylococcaceae bacterium (assembly GCA_005779525.1). GTDB lineage: Bacteria > Pseudomonadota > Gammaproteobacteria > Methylococcales > Methylomonadaceae > SXIZ01. The sequence goes on along the minus strand of SXIZ01000239.1, from coordinate 8,450 downwards.
GGCGATAGCTTGTAAAAACTGGTCACCGACATCATGTCCAAAACTGTCGTTAATATTCTTAAAGCCATCCATATCAAGGAATAAAAACGAAAAATTTTCAGCACGTTGTTCAGCCATTTTAATAATCGCTTCGATGCGTTCATGATAATACGCACGACTGGCTAAACCCGTAAGGTTGTCGTAGTAAGCCAAACGGTGAATCTGTTTTTCGGTTTGCTTTTTATGGGTAATGTCTTGTACTGTGCCAGTAACCACTAAGCGGTCATTTTCGGTAATCACTTCCAACTCTTGATGCACGATGATAATTAAAGATGGCGTGACTTGAATACGATATTCAGTATGTTGTATCCAATTGTTATAGCCTGCGGACACGATCGTGTTGCGCACATACATTCTATCCTCTGGGTGTATCAGTTGCATAAAGCTATCCAGAGTGTTGCCAAACTCAGCGAGGTTGAGTAAACATAATTTCGCCAGATGTTCTGACATTTGAAACCAGTCGTGCACGGCATCCCAGGTCCAATAGCCTAAACGCGCGATGCGTTGCGCGGCACTGAGTTGAAATTTGCTTTTTTTAAGCTCTAAGGTGTTTTCGCTGGCACGAATGATAAATCCTATGCGATGAATTAAGATGGCATAATTCAACGGTTTCACAATAAAATCGGTAGCGCCTGCGTCAAAGGCGCGATTTATGGATTCAATATCACCAAGTCCAGTTGACATAATAATGGGGATGTCAACCATATTGGGATCTTGGCGCAGAATCCGGCACACTTCAAAACCATCTAAGCCATCCATCATAGCATCCAATATGATCAGGTCTGGATGCACGCGCTTAGCAACGCCTAAAGCCTGCAAACCATTGCTGGCCTCAACAACTTCAAATGCAGAGGCGCTGAGTAGGGCATGGGTCACTAAGCGATAATTAACATCATCATCCACCAGTAAGATGCGTTTCAGTGTCGCATTCTGGGTTAATACGGAACTCAGTGACGGATTAATTGCAGGCGTGTGCGCTTGTAGGTACTCTTGTAAACTCGTTAACACCAACGGTAAATGCGCTTGTATCAGTTCGAGTTGGGTAGGAATCGCGCTTAAGTCTTGGATGTTTGCTTGGGATTCTATAGCCTGTGCTGCATGACTGAGCGTTAATGCTCCCAAATTTGCCGCGGCAGATTTAAAGTTGTGGGCGATCTTAGCTAAACCTGTAGCATTATTGTTTGCAAAAGCTTGCCGCATTTGCACGAGTTCTTCATTGGCCATCTTTTGAAAGGCTTTGACCGCCCGCGATAAAACTCCTTCAACGGAATTAGCATTCAGTACTTGCAGGCTTTTTAAGACTTCGACATCCAGCAGCGGTTGACCTTGATAGAACGTGGAGCTTGTATCTAATGCTGTGCTAGAACTGAGTAGCGTTTCTTTACTCACGTTTTCTAACGGCAGCCATTTGAGTAAGGTCTCGTGTAATTGCTTACTGTTGTATGGTTTGCATAGGTAATCGTTCATGCCCACCCCCAGACATTTCTTTACAATTCCAGGTTGTAAATCGGCGGTTAAAGCAATGATTGGAGTCAACTGTAGGGTGTTTTGTTGTTGTTCCAGTTGCCGAATGGCAATGCTGGCCTGGAATCCATCGAGTACAGGCATATGACAATCCATTAGGATGGCATCAAAGTGACTTGCCTTAAAGGCTTCAATGGCTTCATTACCATCATTGGCGAGTTTCACTTTACAGCCCATAGCATAGAGCATGCCTAACGCAATTTCTTGATTTATAATATTATCTTCAACTAATAAAATTTTGGCATGCAGTTTACTTAAGCTGTCGTCTAAAAACACTCCGGTGAGTAGATTAGTCGTTTCTTGATCTAAAATATCAAAGACATGCTGCAATAATTGTTGTTGTATAACGGGTTTATGCAGGTAGCCGTAGATATTGGGTGCGAGTTGTTGTAGGTCACTTAATATTACGGGTTCAGAGCTCAACATGATCAGTGGTAGTGTTGCATAGCGCGTTTCACGCGCTAGGCTTTGGGCTAACTGAATGCCATCCATGAGGGGCATGTGTTTATCAATGATGCCGAATTGGAAAGTATGTGCCGCTTGCTCGCCCGTATTTTGCAGAAAACTCACCGCAGCAGTGCCTGAGGCAAAAGTTTGTACTTTGATGCCCCATTCCTTCAATTGTTGTGCGAGAATTTCTCGGTTCAAGGTATTGTCATCCACAATGAACGCTTGACAGTTTTTCAGACGTTCACGCTCAATTCTTTGAGCAATGATTTGGGTGGCCTGGGTAAAGTTGAGGGAGAAGTTCAGGCATGGTTGAGGCGATGGCAATTCTGTAAAACATAAGCTGCTTTGCATCATCTGCAGCAATTGTTTGGCTAAAATGATGCCTAGACTTGCGCTATCAAATTGCGCCGTTAAAGGTGAGTGTTGCGCACAATCGCTGTTTAATAAATAGGTTAAATGTTTAGCGCTTGCTTCAGGAATATTCGCAAAAATTTCAAATTCTAAACTTTCGGTTAGCGCTTGTGCATCTTTCTGGATAATCGAGACTTTTAGATAGATATCACCTGCCTCTGTATGTTTGATCATAAATCCAAGCAGATTAATGATGATTTGGCGCAAGCGTTTGGCATCACCGCGAACCAGGGTATTGAGTTCGTTCGGTAAGTCTAAGATAAATTCCAAGCCTTGATAATACGCCTGTGCTGCCATCAGACTGGCGATGCTTTCTAATTCACCACGTATTTCAAAATCAAATTCTGAAATGTGCAAGCTTCCAGTTGCGATTGCTGCAGAATCAAGAATATTGCTCATGACGTTTTGTAACAGTTCTGCCGAACGCATTGCACTGTGTGCTAAATGGTGCTGCTGACTATTCAGAGTCGTGTGTTGCAGTAACTCCAGCATACCCAATACCGCGTTGATTGGCGTATGCAGATCCTGGTTTAGCGCAGTTAAAAGTTGATTTTGCGGTATGAAGTTAACAACAGCGGGTAGGGTTGTGGGTGATGGAATTTCAGAGATTGGTTGAATTTCAATGTTCGGCTGAATCATTTCCAATGCCAGTTGCGCTTGAATACTATGCTGTTGGGATTTTTCAAATTCTATGGCGATTCGGTTAAACACTTTGTTTAAGCGACACAGTTCATCTTCTGTGCTCTCGCTGTTGTCTTGGTTTGCTTCCCAGCCCAGAAAATCGTAGGCCCGAACTATTAATTGTTTAATGGGGAATACTAGGCGTCGGGTAAAAAACCAAGAGTACGCACTGATCCCAAGTAACAACAGTAGACTCATGACGCAGGTGTAGCCTAAAGTATAGCGTTGCTCCTGCTGGAGCTGATGCATGCTAAAGCCTAAGTGGAGCGTGCCGAGTTTTTGTGTTTGACTTAGGCCGTTATCAAGGTCGAGCACTTCACTGACTTTGGTAGCTGCTTGCGAGCTAGCAATTTTAAGTTGTAACGGTGCCGTGACCTTGAGGTATTTAAATCCACTTTGTGGGTCAATAAAGTAGTCTTCCCTTGGTTCTTGCAGTGCTTGACAGGGGGAGGGCGGTAACTTCGATAAAGCGTGAAAATTTCTTTGGAAGATAAGCTTTTGTTCAGTATTACAGATTAACACATAGGCTAAGTCAGGATGTGCACTTAAGTTAGCGACATTCTGGGTGAGCAGCTTGGGATCTTCTGCTTGAATTAATGGCGCAATTTGCTGCGCTTGCAGCGAGCTAAAAATTTGAACGGATTGGGTAAACAATTGATTGAGGCTCTGATTGTGCTGCCAAATCCATAAACTGCTACTGCTGACTAAGCAGAGCAGTGCAAGGAAAATGTTCAGAACATTAATCTTAATTCCAATAGATTGCATAATCTGTTATTTCCTAGGCAATTCGATGGCACATGAAATTTAGCCTTTCTGAAATACGCTGGAATTTGCAGTAATGTTCACACTGAAGCTCAACTAGTTTGCAGGCTTTGAAAATGCGCATAAATCCTGCATCAGTTTCAAAAGTTATATATTCCTGTTCCTAAGCTAAATTAACAATCTTCAATTTAAAAAGCCCAAGTGGAAGATTCACGCACTTATGAGAAAAATACCCTCAGGCATTCAGACAGAGGTTTGTTTTCTATCCGAACTTACATGATGATCTATTAAATACGCTTAGAGTAAAGTGTAGTCAAGTTTACGTATTTATCAAACTTCAAATTTATAGGGACAGTGTTTATATATGCTTAGCCGCCACGAACTAAACGGACATGTACTTGACCGCTTTTTAATTCATAGTAAACAAAAGAATTATTAAAATGTACGCTCCAAGCCAAATTGGTCAAAGCCGCAAAAGGCGTAGATGACCAATAGTAAGCTGAAGGGGTGCTGGGAAACACTTCCAAATTGATCGCAGGTCGTTCACAATTATTTTCTAAAATGGAGGCTAACTCATTTTTATTGGGAACCCGCCAATCGTTATAGCCTGCAAAGCTAAAGTCATGCTGCAGTTGCAGGGCTTGCTGCCAAGTATAGTTATTTGCTAAGCCCACGCAGGTTTTACCATCCCAAGTTTGTCCCAGACTGCAACGCATCCACATTAGTCCAGTTCTGGTATGCGTGGCTACGCCAGTATTTTCAATTTGAAAATCGCTACTGGGCGTCGTTATGGTAATGGTATTTACATTACAGTTTTGCGCGAATACGCTAGATGGGCAGGAGAGTCCCATCGTAAAAATCGCAACGCTTATTCCTTTGATGTATGCTGAATTTATGTTGTTCATATGCTTTTACCCTTAACCGCGAACCAAACGAACTCTGAAAAGGTTGTTTTTGTTGCTGTTATAACTAATTGATCCATAATAAAAATAAACGCTCCATGCGTCATTTGTACCGTTGGCAAAAGGAGAGGAGGTCCAAAAATCCAATGCAGGGGTATTGGGAAAAAAATTCGGATCAATGGCTGCAACGGCTTGAGCACTCGAGGTGATACCAGTGATCAAATCCGTACTGGTCATGAGTTTGCCAGCATAACGGGTGTTATCTACAATTGATAAGAGTTCTTGTTTGGTAGGTAGACGCCAGCCATCATTAAACCCACACCAACCGGTTTCGTTAACTTTTTTAACAAAGGCATCGGTATCGCATTGAGAGCCAGCACAACTTCCGCCATTGATAATGCCCTGGCCGCCACCATTATTTTGGATATTGGGGTTATACCAGCTGTAGATATTGTCCTGGCTGTGTAATTGGCTAAGAGCATCACTGTTACTATTGATCGATGGCGTTTTGTTTTCCCACAGTAAACCCGTGACATTATCTTTGACGCACCCCCAGTTCGCTGCATTTAAGGGTAGTTTTTCTCCAGTTCTACTGACTTTACTGAAACTAAAGCCTGCAACACCATCACTATTGTCATTATTGGTGGCATCACGACCGTGCTCCGCGTCTTGAGCAGGAAATTCTGCTATCGGGCAGGTGAAGGGAAGCGCGTTATTAAAACTGTCTTTGAGATTACCATTTAAATACTGTGTAGCATTCGCACAGTAATAAACGCCCGTATCATTGAGTTTTGCAGTGACGACACTGAAAGCAAAGGGTGTGGCATTGAAGGTATAGCTATTATCTAATTGATAGCCCACATAAACGTCAAATTTGCCTGGTAATTGACTGAGCTGTTGTTCAACTACAATGGATTCGGAGGGTTTAAGGGCGGCTAGGGTGTAATTGAATTGCAAATGCTTAATATCACCATCCCAAGCTTGCCAGACATTCGCGCTATTTTTAAGAAACCATTGGTTTTGATATTTTGCTACCACATAAATAGCCGCTGGTTTACCGACATGTGTGGGGTCAACCGTGATATTCACCGTATTATTGAGTACTTGTCGTGCATCAAAAATAGTTTCAGGACTCACCCCGGCGTCGGTGCTACGGATATTGGTAAAAATCGAATTTGCGGGCGCCCCGCCAATGACGGCTGCGCCTGACGTTTGGGTTGCCCACGCACAGGAGGTGAACACTACACCAGAACACAGACCCACAACAGTAAAAAATGGATTTTTAAGCATCACTGTATCCTTTAAGGAATATAAATATCCTAGCTAAAATTTCTCAGTAGTACACACTGTCCAACAAGTAGCATTGTGCTTGAAAACGCGCTCGTTTATTGCAAGACCTAGCGGGGGCTTCAGGCCCCCAAAAAAAGTTCAAAAGCCCTAGGGTTAATCTGCTATAGAATACACCCGAAGCGGTAGCTTATCATTTTTCTTTATTAATGGTGATGTCGGCATTTTCTTCCAAATTGCGCATTGCTGCGCTAAACACCGATTGACCGATGGCACGCGCGATATTTTGAGTGGCTAAGGCTTGCTGTTTTTTATCTTCTTCAGTCATCACCCCGGGCTTGACTTGGGTTACGCTGACGACTGCTTGCTCCCCTTGGGGTAGGTCAATCACTAACACCGTTGGTTTGCCATCAACTGGTTTAGCCGCTTTAAACGCTGCTTGGGTAATTTCTATAGGTAACTTGTCATTATTCCGTGTCACGCCCGTGAGTTTTTGGGCGGGCAATTTTAGTTCTGCAGCTACGGTATCGATATTTTCTCCGGCTTGCAAACGCTGTTTGATAGTGTTCGCCGTGGTTTGAGCTTGCTGTTTGGATTTTTCTGCTAACAGACTCGCTGCAACTTTGGCTTCAACTTCTTTTAGCGGTAAGGTCGCTGCGGGTTTATGTTCTAACAAGCGCACGACGACCAATTTACCTGTGCCAACCTCAATGGGTTCGCTATTAGTGCCATTAAGCACTTCTTCGGAAAAGGCTGCATTTCGTACTTTTACTTCAGAAAAAATACCGTCAGTTGCTTCTTTGCCTAATAATCCGGTTTTTTGAATGGGCAATTGCAGAGTTTGGGAGACTGAAGTTAAGGAACCATTACTCTCGTAACTTAGCTGCGCCATTTTTTCACCCAGTTCGTAGAACTGCGTTTCGGCTTGCGCCTTTTGATAAGCTTTAGTGACATCAGCTTTAACGCTCGCGAAATCTTTGGTTTCAGCGGGAACCAATTCAGTGACTTTGATTAAATGATAACCAAATGCAGATTTCACTGGTGCAGAAACCGCGTTCAGTGCTAAGGCACTCGCGGCCGCTTCGAAATCTTTTTCCATGACGCCAACGGCAAATAAACCTAAATCTCCGCCTTTTTCCGCACTGAGTTTGTCGTCAGACAGCTCTTTGGCGACTGCAGCAAAATCTTTGGTTTTTAAAGCTTCTTGAGCTTGTTGCGCTTTTTTCAGCGCCTGTTCTTCCGTGGTATTCGCGTTAACTGCAAATAAAATATGACTAATTTTACGGCGTTCTTTGCTGGCGTACTCATCTTTATGTTCTTGATAATACGCTTGCACTTGTTCGTCAGTGGCAGTGACTTTTTTGGATAATTCGTCTACCGAAAGCTCAACATATTCAAGCGCGACTTGCTCGGGTGTTTGATAGGCATTTTGATGCTGTTGATAATAAGCATTAATTTCATCTGCTGAGGGTTGTTGCGTCAGTTTTGGGGGGATTACCGTTAAATACTGTAAATCCCGTTGTTGATTTTGAATTTTAAAAAAACTGTCAACCTCATATTGACTCGCAAAACCACTATCCATCACGGCACGTTGAAATTGCTCCATTTCTAACGATTGTTTAATCTTTTGGATAAACAGCGCAGGTGACATGTTTTGAGAACTTAACAATGTTTTGTATTGTTTTTCATCAAACTTACCGTCTACTTGGAAATAAGGTAAGCTTTTGATGAAGTTACGTGCAGTTTCGTCGGAGATAATGAGTCCTTCATTTTGAACATGTTGCAATAATACTTCATCATTGATCAGTTTTTTTAGTGCTTGGGTTTTGATGACTTCTTCGCTGATATTTGAACCTGCAAAGTTTTGACTGTAGTCCATTACCGCTTTGGTGACTTCACGTTGAAAGAAGTCGCGGTCGCCTACCGACGCTACTGGCAACTCTTTACCATCGTCCATGTAGTTTTGAATACCCCATAATACAAAAGGTATACATATCAATAACAAAATCGCCCATGAAAACACACCTTGCGCTTTTTCTCTTATTTCTGTCAGCATAATCCCAGCCCTATAAACCGCTAAATCATTTTATTTTTAATCAAGACTAAAGGCGAAAAACCCGCAGTAATGGCAGTATGGTTTTTTGCCTTGTATCCTCTGCATCTTAACCCTATCAACAGCACCGCAACGCCAAATTCTCCACAACATTGACCGCATCGGTGATCGCAAAGTCGACTCGGCCAAAAAAACTCTCACCGCACTAAACCCCGATGTAAATGTTGTCACCTACGACACTCGCCTTGGGGCCGACAATGTAGTCAACATCATCAGCGACTACGACCTCGTGATTGACGGCACCGATAATTTCCCCACTCGTTATTTACTCAACGACGCCT
>SXIZ01000238.1 GCA_005779525.1 Methylococcaceae bacterium | reverse complement strand
TTGGTCCCCCTTATTTCGACAGTCTATCTTAAATTACTGTCTGAATTTCGGGGTCCACTATAACCAACTTAGCGGCACGATACCCTCCAGCTTAACGCAGTTATTTAAGCATAACCAAATCAGACTAGAAAACAATAATTGTTTAGCCACTACAGACCCGACGCTGATAAGTTTTCTCAATCAAAAAGACCCGCAGTGGCAGACCCAAAACTGCAATGGCCTCTTCGCCAACTTCACCGCCACACCTACCCAAGGCTATAACCCCTTGGTGGTCAATCTAAATGCTTCGGGATCGACTAATACCCGGGGTACGATTGATGAATATTCCTGGGTGACTTCCGATGGGCAAACCGCTACCGGCGTATCGCCGAGCTTTACCTTTGCGACTGCCGGGAATATTAATGTGGCGCTCACCATCCGTAACTATGCCAGCAGTAAAACTGCCAGCACGAGTAAAACCATTAATGTGTTTGAATTACCAGTAGTCACCAGTGTTACTCCAACGACGGCCACGGTCAATCAAGCGACTACCTTTACTGTCACGGGGTCGCATTTAACCTCGGGTATGGGCTTTACTGTGGCAGGTTGTACGCCGAACAATGTCGAAATTGGAGCGGGTAGTGCGACGCAGCGTAGTTTTCAATGTACGCCCAGCAGCGTGGGCACGCAGGCGGGGAGTGTGAAAACCAGTGTCGACGGTATCAATGTCTTTAATTTTAATATCGCCGTATCCGAGCCTGTAGTCGTCGTCAGTACCCCGGAACCTGAGCAACCTATACCTACGCCGCCAGTCGCAGTATTTAGTTTAACCCGCAGTGCGGCGTCGGCCCCTGCGACGGTCGTGGTGGATGCCGCGGCATCTTCTGATAATGGCAGTGGGATTGCCAGTTATAGTTGGTCGGCGTCCAATGGACAGATAGGTTCGGGAGCACAGTTGAGTTTTAATTTTGCGCAAGCTGGAAAATACAGTATCAGTTTGACAGTGACCAACCGTGCGGGTCTATCTACGACCAGCACGCAAGAAGTCAGTTTAAAACCTAAGCCGGGTGGTAATTTTCATTTAAATGTGCCAACCGCAAGCAGTGGTAAAAATCAGTCGCCGCTGACTGTGCAGCTGGATGCTTCGAGTTTAAATTTGGATGATCCGCAAGCGGTGTATGTCTGGCAAGCGGTGTTGCAAGCGCCCGCGGCTAAAGCGCGTATTTTGCCGAAAGCCAATGCGTATGTAGCAAGCGGATTGACCACCAGTATGACCTTGACGGACCCCGGGGTGTATGTGATCAGCTTAACAGCGACCGATAGTCAAGGGAAGGTGTATTCAGATTCACAAACCGTGGAGGTGGCTGCACCTGCGTTACCAAAACCCGCAAATATTCCGGTGGAAGCAGTGTTGGCGTTGGCCTCAGGAAGTTTTGCGGAACCTAATGATACCCCTGAGCAAGCCACGCCTATTTTGGTGAATGATGCACCGCTGATTCATTTATTAACCCCAGAGAATGTGGATTGGTATGTGTTTTATGCGCAAAAAGATTTGAATTACACGGTAGAAATTCCTATCGATAGTGTGGGTAAAGCGATTAATCCTGCGTTGCAATTGTATGATAATCACTACCAGCCATTGAGCGAGCGGGTAACGCAAACCAATACGTCGGTTGGGGTTCGTCTTGCTGGTAAAGCACCGTACACTGGGTTTTATCATATCCAAGTCACCAATGCGCCGCCGTTTAGTCGTGCAGGCGACCGTCAGGATTATAGCTATCGTTTACGCGTGTTTCTGACAGATGCGCCGCAGCAAGGCTTAATCAAAGGTAAGGTGGTGGATGCCTGTGGTCAAAGTGGGATTAATCAAGCGACGGTCACGGCGATGTTGGGTGGTAAAGTCAGTGGAAGTACCTTTAGCTTTAAAAACGGGGAGTTTGGCTTATTGTTAAATCCCAATACCTATAATATCGAAAGTGCAGCGCAGAGCTTTTTTAGTTACGCGCAAACTTCGGTAGTTGATCAAACCAGTGAGCAAACGCTAGATTTTTATCTGTCGCCAGTCGCTTCTTGTAGCAATACTGCAGGTTTGGTGGTGGAAGAAAACACCATCCAGCAAGAGCAGGATGCGGTGGCAGTCTATGATAGTGCCACGGGGGTGTTAACGGTGCGTGATGTTGTTGCTGGAGGTAATATTTATTATGCAGAATTGCAAAATATGGATAATTTCCGTTTTCAATTGCTAAAAGCATTTACGCTACCGGGAACCATCCATGCTTATCCAGCTGAATATCGTACCGATAGCTTATTAGCCAGCTTGCCTACGGTGTTTGCCTTAGGTAAAACCTGGAAGGTGCAATTGAAATATCAAGATGGTTTGTTTGTGTTAGACCATGCCGAGTAGCTTTTAAGCGCTAGCTCTAGCAACTAAACCGTCTCAAGGGTACTTGAGGCGGTTTTTTTTGTGCAGTTTTCTCGGGAACTGGGATCGCCCATGTTCATTTTTTAAATAATTATTTAAAAACCCACGTGTAGGTCGGGTTAGCAAAGCGTAACCCGACAGCATCGAAGGATCACAAGAATTGCCGGGTTAGGTGCGTGGATAAATTATTTAAGACTTTAAAATTAAGGCCGTAAGTTGCGCGAGCAGATGCATGCAACCTTTTGCGTAATTACAAATGCTTGCAAGTAAGCCCGAAGTTATTCATGCAAGGCAAAGCGTTTACGCTCTTCAGCGCTGCGACCCAAGGCTTTTGCCATCCACGGTGGTGCAGCATCAAATACCGCTTGAAACTCTTTGAGTTGCTCTTCCGCACTGATGACATCCGGAATTTTGATCGGATAAATATCCGCGCGAATCACTTTAGCCGCAGCAGGTCCCCCGATAGATTGGATAAATAACACATGACAATCTTTAATCATTTCCGCGCGGAATAAATTACGATCTTCGGCACTGTCGGCTTCTAAGGTGGAACGAATATCAATCAATCGGCACTCGTTACGAGACAGTTGATAAACCAGAAAGCGGATACAAGAGCCAAAGTGTCCGTTCAGTAAGGCGCCACTGTTAGAAGCAACTGCCACTCGGATCGATTCTGGCATATCACCGTCTTTGTAGGGTTGGATTTCTGGGATGTCTTCGTCGCCTTCTTCCTCCCCCCATAAATAGCGTACCGCCAGTTTGATATTTTCCAGACCGATGCCGATATCTTCACCGTCTTCTTCACCATCCAGACTGCCGATGCCCGTTTTGAGATTGGTGACGGTAATGGCTTTAAGCTTTTCGTCGTCTAAGGGAGAGCCGACTTTGTCATGTAAAATACCGATGAGTCTGGGCACGTCAACGCCGGGCAGGATACGGGCAGCCAAGGCAATACGTAAAGCCAATTCGCGTGATAAAGAAGTCGTCATAAGGTCACCTGTGTGTCAGCGCTTGTATGTTTAGTGTCCCGTGGCGTTGCATCTAAGTCAACGCGGCACGGGATTACGGAATGAAAATTTAAATAACTCGGACGTTCTGCTGTTCTGCACTTTACCCGGAATGCGCATTGCGCCAGTCGGCGTAACCACCCGCTAAGCTGTAGACGTGTTTAAAACCAAAGTCGCCAAACATTTCCGCCAGATGTTCACTGGCATGACCAAAATAGCAATAAATGAGTAAATGCCGTTGCTTATCGCCTTTTTGTATTAGGCTATCGCGCAGTTGTTCATGCACATGCATGGCGTTGTCGATATGGCCTTGGCGATAATCTTTGAGATCGCGACAATCCAAAATCAGGGGATTATTTTCGGCGATCAATTGCTCAGCTTCAGGCGTGGTCACGGTTTTAAATGGCTTCATGTTGGCTACCTCGGGTCAATTACACCGGGCCGACGGCGGCGTCTTTTTTAACGATAAAGGTTTTACCGACCGCCTCTTCAAAGGCAATCGGCGAGGTTTTGGTGCTAAAGCTTTTGGCTGCTTCGTACATGGTAACGACTTTGTCTTCTGCCGATTGACCTTTCAAATCCGCTTTTTCGATGTACAGTAATTCTAGCGTTTCGTTCCATACCATGCCTTCTTTGTAGGGTAGACATTTAAAGGTTACGCCTTCCAATTCGATCAACATATTTTCAGGAATGTTTTCGACAAAAAATAAGGTGAGGGTATCTGGCGTCAGCGCAGCTTTATACTTTTCGATAAATTGTGGAATATGTTGTAATTCACGGAACAAGCCGTTAATAAAGATAATTTTTTCGGCATCCGCTAAGATCGCTGTTTGATACAGTAATAATTCTGGCGGCTTCCGGTCGGTGGTCGAGCCTTCACGAAAAGAGCCTTGAATCAATACTAAATCGCCGCGATAAGCGGTTACACCAGCGGTGCTCGTCGCTCCGAGTACCGACGTGATGAAAGTAAGGCCTTGTTTATCATAGGTTTCAAGTAACATGGAGTTTCTCCTGATTAAAAATTCTGGTTGAGCTGTCGCATTATTAGGGGGTTAATCTACATCCACGCGACGGCGTTGCACTTGTTGCGGATCAGCGGTGATTTTGCGGTAAATTTCCACTCGATCACCTTCTTTGACTGGGGTGTCTAATTTTGCCATCTTGCCGAAGATACCGACTTTCTGTACCGTGAGATCAATATGCGGATACTGTTTCAGTACGCCTGACAATTCAATTGCTTGCTGGACCGTACTGTCATCGGGTACTTCCAAGCGTAGCCATAATTGTCGTTCCGCTTCTGCATAACACACGCCGACATTCATAATTAAGCTCCTGAACCTTGAGTGCTGATTAAGCTTAAGTCCGCCGCTGGCTGCGTGCGTTTAGCGGCACGTAAGTCGAGCAGGCGTTTAAGGGCGACCATAAAGCCCAACATAATGAAGCCCCCCGGAGGTAAGGCCATCAGTAAAAAACCTTTGTATTCAGGGATCAGGGTCAGTTCCATAAATTTAAAACTTTCACCTAATAACACCGAGGCATTGGCAAAGAGGGTGCCAGCAGAACTGATTTCACGCGCAGCTCCTAGCGCCACCATGGCTAAGGTAAAGCCTAGGCCCATCATCAAGCCATCCCACATGGATGGGAGTAGCGGTTGTTTGGAGGCAAAGGCTTCGGCGCGCCCTAAGATTACGCAATTGGTGACGATCAGCGGGATGAATAAGCCGAGCACTTTATGTAATTCATGCATCCAGGCATTTAGAAAAATGTCTACTAAGGTTACTAAGGCTGCAATCAGTAACACAAAAATCGGGATACGAATTTCTACCGGAATCAAATGTCGATTGGCAGAGACGGCAGCATTGGATGCCACCATGACCACCATGGTCGCCAAGCCCATCCCTAAACCATTGGTTGCCGTGCCTGTGACCGCTAATAATGGACACAGTGCTAGATTTTGCGTTAGCACAACGTTGTTATCCCACAAGCCATCTTTGGCAATTTTTCGGTAAGGTTCAGAGAACAATATGCTGAGGTTCATGGCGTTGACTCCGTACTAAAATGATTGACTAAGCAAGCTCGTTTGATGCTTTTGAAAAAACTCTAAACCACGGCGGATGGCTTGCACCACTTTTCTGGGGGTGATGGTGGCACCTGCAAATTGATCGAATACCCCGCCATCCTTTTTGACCGACCATTGTTCGAGCGTGACGTTATTTAAAGATTTGCCATTAAATGCTAAAACCCAATTGGATTTAGTGACTTCAATTTTGTCACCTAAGCCTGGCGTTTCAACATGCGCGATCACTCTAACACACAAAATTTCGCCGTTTTTAGCTATGCCCATGACTAAACTTATTGGGCCTGCATAACCGTCAGGTGCAATGAATTTAAAGCAGACTGCCTC
>SXIZ01000237.1 GCA_005779525.1 Methylococcaceae bacterium | reverse complement strand
TCATAATTTTTGCCCCAAATGCATCGCCTGCACTGCCTTTGGGTTGAGTCACTTTAACACTGATACTGGGAGTTGCAATTTTAGGAGTGGTCGTGGCAGCCTGCAGCACGCCAGTTGTTGGCAATAACAAGCAGCTAAGTAGGAGGCGTGGCAAAAATCTTTTAAGCAAGATCATGATGGAATTACCTGAAAATTAAATGCAAGTATAGAGTATCTTACGGAGGTGTTACGCTGAAACGTATGCAGTGCTGGGTTGAAAGTGAATACATTAGTCCAGCGCAATACAGGGTGTCTATTGCGCTGGATTCAAAATTATTAAGCAGCCGCTAAACCTGCTATGTTATAGCCGCAGTCGACATAGGTAATTTCCCCGGTAATCCCAGACGCCAAATCCGAACACATAAAGGCAGCGACATTGCCAACTTCTTCAATGGTGACGTTGCGTTTGAGAGGCGCGCTGCCTTCGGCTTTGTTGAGCATCGATTTAAAATCGTTAATGCCGCTGGCCGCTAAAGTGCGAATAGGTCCTGCGGAAATCGCATTTACCCGAGTACCCTCCGCACCTAAAGCAACTGCCATATAGCGAACATTGGCTTCTAAACTAGCTTTGGCAACGCCCATCACGTTATAGTTAGGAATCACACGTTCAGCACCCAAATAACTTAAGGTCAATAAGGCACCGTTACGTCCAGCCATCATGCCGCGTCCTGCTTTAGCCAATGCAGTAAAACTGTAGGAACTGATATCATGCGCAATTGCAAAATTTTCACGCGTGGTC
The DNA here is from genome assembly GCA_005779525.1 of Methylococcaceae bacterium. Classification (GTDB taxonomy): domain Bacteria; phylum Pseudomonadota; class Gammaproteobacteria; order Methylococcales; family Methylomonadaceae; genus SXIZ01. The sequence continues at coordinate 24,349 of SXIZ01000237.1, read as the reverse complement.
ACTTCAACATAATCGCCATTCAAAGAATCGCGTGGGGCGAATGCAACCGAATGGACGATGCCATCTAAACCGTCCCAGTGTTTGCCAAGTTCTTGAAAAACATTTTGAATGTGCTCATCTTTAGCAACATCTAATTCGATGACGATGTTTGAATTGCATTGGGCCGCCATTTCTTCTACGCGACTTTGCAATTTTTCGTTTTGAAATGTGAAAGCTAAGTCCGCCCCTTCACGGTGCATGGCTTGAGCAATACCCCAAGCTATTGATCGATTGCTGGCTAACCCAACGATTAACACGCGTTTGCCTTGCAAAAACCCCATTTGACTCTCCTTCATTATTATTTTGTTGTTAGAATAGACAAAGTATCCATGACCCTCCAAGGGATGTCCAGTATTTTGTCTATGTCCATAAAAAGACTTGTGTTGTTAAGTTTGTTACTGCTGTTAGGCAGTTTATTGAGTGGCTGCGACGGTTGGCAGCTCAATAATCCTTATGCCGCGCATGACGCTGAGGGTTCGGTCATGTATTCATCATTTTCCGAGCGACCTAAACATCTGGATCCAGCATTAGCTTATGCCTCCAATGAATATACCTTTATCGGACAAATTTATGAGCCACCGTTCCAGTATCACTATCTAAAGCGGCCTTATGAGTTAGTCCCGTTGTCGGCGGCAAAAATGCCAACCTTATTATATCGTGATCAGGCGGGGAATTTGCTGCCAGATAGCGCAGCTGCCGCGCAAATCCACAGTACCGAGTATATTATCGATATCCAACCCGGCATTCACTTTCAACCCCACCCGGCATTTACGCAAGATGCTGCGGGCAATTATGTGAATCATCATCTCAGTGAAGCTGAGCTCCAGAGTATTAATAGTTTAGGTGATTTTAAGCAACTGGCTACGCGTGAATTAGTTGCTGAGGATTACGTTTATCAAATCAAACGTTTGGCGAACCCCAAATTGTCTTCTCCGATTGCCGGGGTCATGCAGCAATATATTGAGGGCTTTAGTGAGTTTAGCAAATATCTGACAGAACACCCGGATACGGAGCTCAAGAATCTGCCACTATCAGGTGTCAAAGCGCTTGGGCCGTATCAATACCAGATTAAAATCAAAGGGAAATATCCGCAATTTCGCTTTTGGCTGGCGATGCCATTTTTCGCGCCTATGCCGTGGGAAGCCGATGCCTTTTATGCACAACCTGCTTTAAAAAAGAAAAATATTACCTTGGATTGGTTCCCAATCGGCACAGGGCCTTATTGGTTGAGTGAAAACAACCCCAATCGGCAGATGGTGCTGCAGAAAAACCCCAACTTTCATGGTGAAGCATTCCCTGAAACGGGTGAGCTCGAGGATCAACGACGAGGGTTATTACAAGATGCGGGTAAAACCCTGCCGTTTATCGATAAAGTGGTCTATATTTTAGAGAAGGAAACCATTCCGTATTGGAATAAATTTTTGCAAGGGTATTACGATGCTTCGGGCATCGCATCCGATAGTTTTGATCAAGCGGTGCAGTTTTCTGCGAATGGGCAAGTGCAGCTAACCCCGGAGATGCAAGACAAGGGCATGCAGCTGCAAACTGAGGTGACTACGTCTATTTATTATATGGGATTCAATATGTTGGATCCGGTCGTGGGGGGTAACTCGGAACGGTCACGCAAACTTAGACAGGCGTTATCCATCGCTATCGACTATGAAGAATATATTGCGATTTTTGTGAATGGTCGAGGCGTTGCCGCTCAGGGAGTTTTGCCGCCCGGTATTTATGGCAATTTAGCGGGTGAAGCGGGGATGAATAAAACGGTGTACGACTGGGTCGATGGCACTTACCAGCGTAAACCGATTGCTGTTGCACAACAATTAATGCAAGAAGCGGGTTATCCAAATGGTGTTGATCCTGCTACCGGAGAGAGTTTGATCTTAAATTTTGACTCTGCGGCCGCTGGCGCTGATGATCGCCCCATGCTGAATTGGTATCGCAAACAATTTGAAAAATTGGGTATTAAATTAGTGATTCGTGCTACGGATTACAATCGCTTTCAGGAGAAAATTCGCGATGGCAACGCGCAAATTTTTTCTTGGGGTTGGAATGCGGATTATCCGGATCCGGAGAATTTCTTTTTTCTGTTGTACGGTCCGAATGCCAAGGTCGCGCATGCTGGGGAAAATGCCTCAAACTATCAAAATCCTGAATTTGATCAGCTGTTTGAACAAATGCGCAATATGGATGATGGTCCTGCGCGGCAAGCGTTAATTTCGCAAATGCAAGGTCTAGTGCAGCGTGATGCGCCGTGGATTTTTGGCTTTCATCCCAAGGGCTTTGCGCTTTTTCATAGTTGGTACAAAAACAGCAAGCCCAATTTGATGGCGAATAACAAGCTAAAATATGTGCGTATTGATAGTAATGAGCGTAAGCTAAAACAACTGGCTTGGAATGCTCCTATTATTTGGCCATTATGGATTATGTTTGGCCTGTTGATATTGGCTTTACTTCCAGCGACGCTGGCTTATCGCCGAAGGGCAACTGCGACTTTAAAATCTGCGCTAACCTTGGACAAATAATTTAAGTGCTAGGTGACTATAAATCAGGGAGTTTGGCGTGCTGCTAAACTCACCTTTTAATTCTGAGGATAATTATGTACGAACATTTAGAAACGGCAGCTAACCGAGAAAGCTTAAGACGCGTGGTCGTTGATCCGGTTTCACGTGTTGAGGGTCATGGCAAAGTGACCTTATTGCTCGATGCGGACAATAAAGTTCAACAAGCGCGCTTACATATTGTCGAGTTTCGAGGTTTTGAGCGCTTTATTCAGGGTCGCCCGTATTGGGAATTGCCAGTACTGGTCCAGCGTCTGTGCGGTATTTGCCCAGTCAGTCATCATTTAGCTGCCGCTAAAGCGATCGACCAGCTGGTGGGTGTGGACCCCGCGAATTTGCCTGTGAGTGCCGATAAACTCAGACGCTTGCTGCATTTTGGACAAGTATTACAATCGCATGCCTTACATTTTTTTCATTTATCCAGCCCAGATTTATTATTTGGTTTTGAAAGTGATATCAGTAAGCGCTCTATTATTGCAGTATTAGCGGAGTATCCAGATATTGGGGTGCAAGGGGTCAAACTGCGAAAATATGGACAAGAAGTGATCCGCATGGTGTCTGGCAAACGGGTACATGGTACTGGCGCGATTGCAGGAGGAATGAACAAATCCTTAAGCAAAGCCGAGCGCGATTATTTATTGCAAGATATTGAGCAGATGATTACCTGGTCTAAGGATTCAGTCGCTCTAATCGAGAAAGTACATTGTTCTAATCTTCCCTATTATGACGAGTTTGCGACGATTCGCTCGAATTACTTAGGATTAACCAAGCCTGATGGGGCTTTAGAACTTTACCATGGCGGCATTCGTGCAAAAACTGCTGCAGGCGAGACCATTGTTGATCATCTGGATTATTGTAAATACAACGATTACATCCATGAAGAAGTACGTTCGTGGACCTATATGAAATTTCCTTATTTGTTATCTTTGGGTAAGGAAGAGGGCTGGTATCGGGTGGGCCCCTTAGCGCGGGTCAATAACTGTGATTATATTGATACGCCTTTGGCCGAACAAGCACGTCGCGAGTTTAAAGCCCATAGCAGCGAACCCATGGTGCATAGTACCTTAGCCTTTCATTGGGCAAGGTTAATTGAAGTCTTACATTGTGCTGAAAGCATTAAAACCTTACTGCATGATCCTGATATTATGGGACATGATTTAGTCGCGCAGGGTGAAAAACGCTATGAAGGCATCGGAGTAATTGAAGCGCCACGCGGTACGTTGTTCCATCATTATCAAGTGGATGAAAACGATATTGTGACTAAAGCGAATTTGATTGTCTCTACCACCAGTAATAATATGGGGATGAATGAATCGGTACGGCAGGTAGCGGCGGAATATCTCTCTGGACGAGAACTGACCGAGCCATTACTCAATAATTTGGAAGTCGCGATCCGGGCATATGATCCTTGTTTATCCTGTGCAACGCATGCCGTCGGTAAAATGCCGCTGCAATTAGAGCTGGTGGATGCCAAGGGTGACATTATTGATCAGTTAATCAAGCATAGTGACGGTGCAATTGAGCGTAGGATTTAATTTGAAGCCTGTGTTACTGTTTGCCTGTGGCAATTTAAGTCGCGGTGATGATGCGCTTGGACCGTTGTTGCTGGACTTTGTTGCCGCACATTTGCCATTCGACACTGTGGAGTTATTGACGGATTTTCAATTACAAATTGAACATGCATTAGATCTTCAGGGCCGTAGTTTGGTGTTGTTTGCGGATGCGTCGGTCAATAGTGCTGGGAATATTAACTTTAGGGAACTGACAGCGCAGCGGGATACGAGTTACTCTACCCATGTGATGAGTCCTGCGGCTGTATTGAGTGTTTACCAAGATATTTTTCATAGCCCACCGCCACCCAGTTTTTTGTTAAGTATTAAAGCAGAACGCATGGAATTAGGTGAGGGCTTAAGCGAGTCAGCTCAGTTGCATTTACAGTCAGCCGTTACCTTGGTGACCAAATTACTGAATAATCAGCAACTGGATGCTTGGCGCAATTGTGCAGCGGATTTTTTAGTGGCTAGTTAAAAAATCTGGATTAATACGCTTATTAAGTAATTCTATGGCTTATCGCTGTAATGAATTTACAGAATTCTGGCGGCTAAAGTTAAAGCAAATTCCATTGTTTGCAAAATGTTCTATAAAATCTAGTATCTGCAACTGTCGCGCCGCGTCTTCCAACCATTGCGGAGGCAAAGGCTTGAGCTCGATCAAGGGTCTCTTGTAACGGCCATTGGTGCGTTAGTCCTAGCAGCATAATCGCGCTGAAGGCATCCCCAGCCCCAACTGTATCAATGACTTTGGTATCTTCAGTGGGTTGGGTTGCAAAAAACCGTTGTTGTTGATCACAGACTAACGCCCCTTTGGCGCCCAAGGTGACGATTAATAAATCGAGATTATTTTGTGCCCGAAACGCTTGAATAGTTTTTTTGATGTCTTTTTTATGCTCAGGCATCAACATGCATAATTCTTGAATATTCATTTTTACCCAAGTGGCATCTTTGAAGAGCATCTGTAGTTGCTCTAACTGCCACCAAGGTGAACGTAAATTTACGTCCATAAAAATTTTTCCATGGTGTTTTTTTTTCAAGCTTTGCAAAGCCGTTAGGCTAACATTGTTTCTCAGTGCCAGTGAGCCATGGTATAAAATCCCTTGTGTTGTCGAGTTCTTGATCGCTTTAGCGTCAATAAAATCATAGGCACAATGCTCCACAATTTCATACTGTGGTTCATTTTGATCGAAAGTAATTGTGACGCTACCTGTGGGATGCTGTTGATCGATTTGTAATGCTTCAGCGTTCATGCCCCAGGCTTCTGCCAATGCGAGTGCTTCGCGTCCTGATAAGTCATCGCCTATTCGACTAACAAAGCGGGGCGTTTGTCCTAAAGCTTGCAAGTGCCACGCAACATTGAAAGGTGCACCGCCAATTACGCGGGTGGCGTCGGGAAAATGGTCAAACAGTACTTCACCGAAGATATGTAGCAATTGTTTTTTTTTCATAGTTGTGATTGGTCAATCCAGAGCCGCTATATTTAAAAAAACTTAGAATTAGTTACGTGAGTTTATTCATGTAAATTCTCCAAAGTGTGCGTTAAATTGCTTACAATTAACAGATAAGTCTTATTTTTTTCCTAATCAAGTTGTCATGTTTCGAGGAATTTAGCCAAATGGAAAAATCCAAAGAGTCCGTAAATCAATCCAACCCTGCTAAAAGTGAGCGTAATGAACAAAAACTAGCATTATTATCCTTGCGCTTAACCCGCGAACAACGCGAAAAGCTAACGCGTTTAGGGGGGACGGCTTGGTTAAGACGCCAAATTGATGCTGCAGTATTACCCGGAGAAGATAAACAACAGAATCATCAAGCAGATCAATGTCAATGTAAAAACAGCCAGGGCATTCAATGTGCACGACCTGCAGCATTTGAATTAAATCAGGTTATTGATGGAGCTAGGCACCTTTTTAAGGTTTGTCAACAACATCATAAAGCGTTCCAGCATGGCACACTCGCTGTCGGCGATAAGCGCAAAGTCAGCTAAAAAATTTATATATAATCTGCGCGGCTCTTGAAAACCAGGAGCTGCGCTACCCCCAAAATATTCTCGCAACAGTATTCAAGATCCATCATGCTGTGTGAGTAATTTGGGGTAAAGCGACTAGTAATTATTGTCGTGAAGCCTAGTCAGCATAAAACTTAAGTTATTCAGTGGTAATTTTTTGCAAAGCCACGGCATTAATACAATAGCGAAGACCGCTAGGTGCTGGGCCGTCAGGAAACACATGACCTAAATGCGCATCGCAGCAATTACACAGTGTTTCTACCCGGGTGCTAAATAGGCTTTGATCTATTCGATAAGCAACCGCATTATTAAGCAATGGTTGGGTAAATGATGGCCACCCAGTACCGGAATTAAATTTTTCAGCAGCATCAAATAAGGGACTCCCACAGCAGACGCACGCATATCTGCCTGGTTCAAATATGGAACACATATTCGAGCTAAACGCATGCTCTGTTCCGGCTTGTCGTGTCACGTAGAATTGTGCTTCACTAAGTTGCTGTCGCCATTCGGCCTCTGTTTTTATGACTTTAGTATCCGGGGCGAGGCTTCCGTTCTTAGCGAACTCTAGTATGTCATTCCACTTTAGCATTTTGGGCTCCTTAACAAATAACTGCAAGCTACTCAGATCAAGTCATTCGGTAGAATATACCACTAACTTGGCATTTTTGGCACTAAGGCAAATAGCTTATTGCAGGTTTTTTAAAAAATGTCGCAAGATGGTCGCATCGTTATTAGCAATATATCTTTAGTCAGTTGACAATACCTGGCGGAAGGTAAACATAAATCTAGATCAATACGGCTTTGACTATGCTATGCTGATTTACTATAGTGCTAATGCAATTAATTAAACAGCGTATATCAGCAAAGCCTTTAAAGTTGTCTATAATATCGGAATTGAATTAAACAAGGCATAATTTGGGCCTAATATTAATTCTTAGGTGTTTTTGGCTGTTAAGGAGTTTACCGAGCGGCCTAATGCCATGTAAAATATGCTTAAGATTTATATTACTGGGTGTTAATCATGAATATAGTTAATTTACGTAAAGAATTACGCCGAACTTCGGAGACCCGCCGAATCGCTGATAGGAGAGTCGTGCCCTATCAGTTTGGATCTCCGCAGTGGCTAGAGCATGTGCAACAAAATTATGTTGCTTGGCCCCGTCAGGATCGACGTGCGGAAGGCCGAAGAACTAATGACCGTCGGATGCCTGATAGAAGACGAGAGCAATTTTCAGAGCAGCGGCGGTCACAAAGAAAATTTTCCAAAATTTTATTAACCCGTGAAGAACTTAAGTTGATCGAAGATTTATATTTAAGTGATTTATAAAGTTTTTTAGTTTTAGACTAACACTCGATCCACGGCTCGCGGCATCTGAATATGCACGAGCCTTTTTTATGGCAGAAACTTTTTGCTCACCGCTGGATTTTAATTAATCACTATTACTAATATGGCATTAAATTCTTTTGTACAAAAAATTCAACAGCAAGAACGCGTGAGTTTTCAGGAAACTATCGCTGTGATTAACGATTATTACCATTACACCCCAACAGCATTTACCAATGGTTTGGGGGCTGAGCAATTGCTTAATGCAGCAGGGACGAATGAGGGATCTTGTAAAATATTTGCCTTTGCTTCGCTACAGTGCTTTACCCCCGAGCAAACCTTGAGTTTATTTGGCGATTATTATTGGGTAGATGTACTGCAGCATCCAGATGCGCAAGATCATCAGAATATCCGTAATTTTATAAAATTTGCTTGGGCAGGGATTGAATATTCAGGTGTCGCTTTGGTGGCTAAATAACGAGTGCAATATGATTTTATCATCGTCGGGCAGGGCTTAGCAGGGAGTCTACTTGCTTGGCGCTTATTGCAAAACGATTGTAGAATTTTAATCGTAGACAATGCTGCTGAAAATGCCTCCCAAATTGCTGCGGGTTTAATTAATCCAGTGACGGGATTACGTCTCGTAAAAACTGCTGGAGTAGATGCGTTTTTACCACTTGCTAGACAATGCTACGCTGAGCTTGCAAGCTACTTCAAGTGCAATTTTTATATTGAGCAACCAATGTTACGCTTATTGCGTAAACCCGAAGAGAAACTGGCCTATACTAAGCGCCAACAAGACCAGCAGTATGACTGCTATTTAGGGAGGCTATTTGCTCGTGCGGAGTTTCCCGAGTGCAGCAGCACGGATCCCTGGTTGGAACAAACTCAAACGGGCTATTTATTAACCCGACCCTTGCTGCAGCAGCTAAAAACCTACTTTATTGCTAGCGGTTGCTACCTAGCGAGCAGCTTCAATTATCCCGAGCTAGAGATTGCAAAGACGGTTAGCTGGCGCCAGTATCAGGCTAAACGCATTATTTTTTGTGAAGGTTTTCTGGGTATGCAAAATCCTTGGTTTGCGCACCTGCCTTTTCAACCTGTGAAAGGGGAAATCCTGACGCTGCAACATGGTTCCAGATTACAGAATATGCTGAATTATGGTGAATGGTTTATTCCGTTATCCGGTCAGCAGGCGCGCGTGGGTGCCACATTTAGTCATGACTTAAACCAGACTGAGCCCAGCGTGGCTGCACGCACGGCATTGCTCTATAATCTGGCGCAAATTTCCCCATCATTGGCTGCAAGTCAAGTGTTAGCGCAGCACGTGGGGGTGCGTCCAAGTACCTTGGATAAACAACCCTTTGTGGGGCTGCATCCTCGTTATCCGCAACTGGGCATTTTTAATGGTTTTGGCGCTAAAGGCAGTTTGCTTATTCCTGCGTTAAGCCAGCAATTTGTGCAACATCTATTACATGATGCAGCTTTGCCTAAAGAGTGTCATGTGCAACGTTACTTAGCATAATCTTGCACCGCTGAGCAGCTATTCACGCTGGCTATTCGGCATAAATCATGTAATATGCCAGTTTTTAATTTTGGCCCACACGAGTTTGACTCATGAAGAAAGCACATGTACTGACTGGAATCACTACAACAGGTACCCCGCATTTAGGGAATTATGTTGGCGCTATTCGTCCGGCAATCACCGCGAGTAAAGATCCGAATGTCATTCCTTTTTATTTTTTAGCAGATTATCATGCCCTCATTAAATGTCAGGAGCCTGAGCGCGTTAAACAATCCAGTCTGGAAATTGCGGCGACCTGGTTGGCTTTAGGGCTAGATACTAGTAATGCGGTGTTTTATCGGCAATCGGACGTGCCGGAAATTTTAGAATTGAGCTGGATGTTAAGTTGTGTGACCGCTAAGGGTTTAATGAATCGGGCACATGCGTATAAAGCGGCAGTGGCGGATAATGAGCTCGAAGCAGACGCTGATCCTGATCGTGGGATTACCATGGGATTATTTGGCTATCCAGTGTTAATGGCCGCAGATATTCTGATGTTTAATGCGCATAAGGTTCCGGTAGGAAAAGATCAGGTGCAACATATTGAAATGGCGCGGGATATCGCCAGTCGTTTTAATTACATCTATGGCGAACACTTTGTGTTGCCCGAAGCCGTCGTCGACCCCAATACTGCGACGTTGCTGGGGATGGATGGGCGAAAAATGAGTAAAAGTTATAACAACACCATTCCGCTGTTTGAACCGGAAAAGAAACTCAAAAAGCTCATTAATAAAATCAAAACCAATTCTCAAGAGCCCGGAGAGCCTAAAGAGCCAGAAGGCTGTACCTTATTTAGTATTTATCAGGCCTTTGCAACGCCGGAAGAAGTCGCTCAGATTCGGATCCGTTATGCTGAAGGGATTGGTTGGGGGGAAATGAAATCGGTGCTTTTTGAGTATATCAACGAGCATATCGCTCCTGCCCGTGAACGCTACGAAGCATTATTAGAAGCTCCAGAGCATATTGAAGCAGAGCTACAAGCGGGTGCGGAAAAAGCGCGGGCGATTAGTGTGCCGTTTATGCAAGAACTGCGCAAAGCGGTGGGGATTGCTAAAATCCGCCGCTAACATCAACCGCGGCGCAAAACTTTTGCTTTTGCGCTCGCAATCACCTTTGCACACACGAGAGCTCAGTTATGTTAAGCCATTGGTTGTTACAGTCGTGGAATTTACTATGGCGTCATCCATTGCTATGGGCGATGTTCTTATTCGTCAGCTCGCCACTATTGGCCTTGGGGGTGATTTCACCGTTTCTGGGCATTCTGTTCGCCGTGCTGTGTTTATTTTTGGGTGTAAGTGTGGCGGCCTATGCCGATAAACAGCTAGCAAGTTTGCAGTGTCTTTTGCGTCAATGTTTGCCATTAGCCTTATTAGCAGCTCTGGCGCTGGTGAGTTGTTGGTTGGTTTTCCGTATACTGGCAGATTTAAATTCAAACAACGCGCAGAATATTGCGTTATTTTTTTGGCTGGGATCGCAGAAATTAACTGCTTTGCAGAGTCAGACTTGGCGCTTACTGACGGCGGGTTTATTTGAACTGGCGATAGTCACATTGATTTTTACGCTGTTGATGTTAACCAGCTTTGCCAGCTGGTTTAGTTTTCCGTTGATGACTTTAAAAGGTTATGTCTGGAGTGTCGCTAAATCTGAAGGTCAACAAGCAGCGATCCGTTTTCGACCAGGAATGACACGGTTGATGTATTCGAGCGGATTGCTCATCATTTTTGGATTAGGTTGGCTGCCTTGTTTAACGCCCCTAGTTTATCTGCTAATTTCACTGCTTATGTATGTGACGTACAAGGAAGCATTTATCACTTAAATTGCGCACAGTTTTTTAGCAGGGTGTACTGCTATACAATTTGATTTTTCCTAGAAACTCAGAGACTTCCGTGCTAGGTAAATCGATGCGTAGTTGCACTTGCGCACCGAAGTCCTGCTGAACAATACTCCCGGCATGTTTTTTAAGATAATATTCACATTCTTGTAAATGCTGATAATCCAAGGTGAGTAGCCATTGAGATTTTAAGATGTGTTCATTGAGCGTTGCTTGTTCAATGACTGCACTGGCGGTGTTGCTGTAAGCGCGCGTCAGTCCTCCGGCACCCAACTTTACTCCGCCAAAATAACGGATGACCAGCAGAAGCACATTGATTAAATCTTTGCCTTCCAAATGTTGATAAATAGGCTTACCCGCGGTCCCTGAGGGTTCTCCGGCATCGTGGAAGCGGGCAATAATGCCGTCCGGTGTTTGGATGCGATAGGCATATACGATGTGTGAGGCATGTGGATGCGCTTGCTGGGCGCTCTGTAAACTCAGAAAAGCAGCGCGTTCGTCTGCGCACGGTGAAATAATGCCAATAAAGCGTGATTTTTTGATGATTTCTTCAATCATCTGTTGATCTTGCACGCAACGCATTGGCTAAAAGATGTGCATGTCAGCTATACAAGCAGTGTCAGCAAGCGTAAGTTTATAAATTAAATACCAAATTAAGGCAATAGACCCCAATATAGGTAACAATAAAATACAGAATACCCACAACTAAACTGGCCGTTTGGTTGACTAGCAAGACTTGTCTAAAAATATAGCTAATCACATACAATTCCCAAATAATCACAAACGCGAGTAGGGCATAACTGATGATTGATTGGCTCATCACCAGCAGGGCAACTACTGGTAAGGCAACACAGGCAATGACATTTTCGCAAACTAATAATGCACTGGTGACTTGAACAAAAAATCTCAGGGATTTATTGAGTGCCAAGGTAACAAATGCAAAAACTAGCGTTAAAAACGTTTCTTCAGTGACGTCAATCAGCGCATCTAAAAAGTCGTTTACCATGTTGTACTGCATAAACAGTTCAACAATAAAGTAAAACACTAAGTTCTGCTTTAGAAAGCGATATGATCTAGGTAACTCAAGTGGATTGCCTTCCAGCCAGCAGAGCGGAATATAGTTTTTTAAATTTTCCATAGTGGGAGCATAAAATAAACTGTTAACTATTCTCTACTATCGTCGGTATCAAATCCTGAGTTGGGGTCGTATCGGGAATCAACGCTAAAATTATCATTTAAACGCTGCACTAAGTCCTTGGTGCGTTCAGTCAGTTGATTTAAGCGCTTACGGTATTTTTTGCTTGCGCCAATGGGGTCATTAATGGGCAGAATCATCCGCCAAAAAGTCAGGCTTTTTTCAAATAACCCCGCCAAATCTTCAGTTAACAGCAGGGCTTTTTGTCGTCCTTCTAACTGACGAATAAAGGTTTTGGCATGAGTTTTACTCATCATGATATGGATGGGCGTCAGAAACGCGATCAATACGATTAACGAGAGTGGTCCAATAATGGGATCTAGCAGTAAGTCCACAATTCCCATGGAAATTTCTGCAAATAACACCAGGGTAATAATAAAACCTAAAATAATCAGCGTAGAAAAATTGCAACGCTCTTTCCAGATGGTAATAGCGGCGCGTACTTCTGGAATAATCACATCCCCAATATCGCGAATACCGCGCTCTAAGGTATGCAAAATTCGGTAGGAGCGATCATTCTCGACATTCGCTAGGCGCTGTTCAATTTCGGCAAATGCTCGGTTTTGACCGTCGGCGGTGCTATTGGATAAGACAATAAATTGTCCGGTATTCAAACCCAACTCATTGAGTTTACGTTGCCAACTACTGATACTTGAGTGAGCACGTTCGGGGGTGACCACCACATCGGTTAAGTCGATCAGATAAATAAATTTATTATCGTCTTGATGGGTTTTAATGTCATTGATCAAGCTTTCGAGCGCGCTAGGTTCACTATCAAACACTGACGTGAAAATCATGACCAAATCTGACATGGCTATAATATGCTGCGTCAGTGCGCTATTGATCGGATTATTACCAATCACGCTAAAGTCGGGGGTGTCAATAAATAAACGATTTTTCAGGCGTGCACTGTTAAGTGTTTTTAATTCGAGGTACGAATTGATTTTATTACCTTCACCACTTTGAATTTGCTCAATTTTGCGGCTTATTTGGTAAAAAGGTAAACGGTGATCTACATCTAACGCTGAACCTGGTAGGGTTGCAGGGGTACTTTGTGGTGTGTGTTGTAAAACTGTAAATTTGTGGTGCGTGGTTTGTAAAGGCGATAACTGCGTATTTGCGGTAAAGAATTGATTTAGAAAATTGTTTTTAGTGCTGGAGTTATTGCTAATCAGGCTGATGACAGGCCACCAAGAACTTTTGCGGGCAGTGGTTTCATCCTCATCTATGAGACCTAATTCATATTCAATTTGATCTAAGTCGTTAAATATTTTCGCGGCTTGCTGTAAAACCGGATTATTACTTGAAAATTGCTTTTCCAGGGTCGAGAGGTGTTTGCTGATCGCTTTGTCTGTCATGGGTGAAACCTCTTAGTGGGTTTTTGTGCTGGCGAGCATCACCGGCAGGTATGCATTGGGATTAAATGTCTGGTACTATCCTTAGAAGAGTCATACCAGACGATAACAGTTAGGTGACTATATCCTATGCTGATTGCGTCACTTGCGCAATCCAATCTTCTAGATTGTAGTAATTAGTAATGCGTGCAACTTTACCATCACGAATTACAAAAAAAGCACCAGCAGGCAAGCGGTAGCGTTGTCCATGAGCAGCAGGTAAGCCTTCATCGGTATTTAAATATTCACCTAAAACCACGAATTCAGCGGCAGCGCGAGATCCGTCGGTATTGGTCATGACCACGATGTCTTCTAATTGTTCACGATAATGGTTATTCATACGTTGCATAAACTGGGTAAACGCATGTTTACCTGTTTCACGTTGGCCTTGGTTAATGTCGTGAACTACATCGTCGGTTAAAAGCCCTAAAAAGGTATTCATGTCTCCAGCATTAAAAGCGGCATAGTATTGCTCAATTAGCTGTTGTGTAGCTTGGCTCATTAATAAATTCCTAAGTCAGTTGGTATAATCTAATAGAGGATTATAACTATTCAGACTGAAATTTAGAACAGTTTTTACTTTAAATTTTTGGCGGTGTCTTTATGCTTAGGCTCTAGAGTCTAAGCCGTGGTTCAGATTTTTTGCCAGGGAATCCATTAAGTTGAGTTTGCAGGGGCCTGTAAACTTAAAACAGTGATATCGCTAAATTCTGAATTAGCTAATTACGTTATAATAGCCAGAAATAAATTCCTAAACAGAAATCATGGCCCAGTTTTTTGAAATTCACCCGCAAAATCCACAGCGACGTTTGATCAAGCAAGCAGTAGATATTATCAATAATGGCGGTGTAATCGTCTATCCCACGGATTCTTCGTATGCATTAGCGTGTCATATTGGCGATAAACAAGCCTTGGATACCGTGAGGCGTATTCGACAACTGGACGACAAACACAATTTTACTTTAGTGTGTAAAGACTTAACGCAAGTTTCTAATTTTGCAAAAATTGGCAACGAAGCTTTTCGCTTAATTAAAACTTTAACGCCTGGCGCGTTTACCTTTATTTTGGATGCAACTAAAGAAGTGCCTCGCCGCTTGCAGCATCCCAAGAAAAAAACCATTGGTATTCGTATTCCAGAGCATACAGTGACGCAATTACTGGTGGATGAGTTGGGCGAACCTTTGCTGAGTTCCACGCTTATGCTGCCTGGAGAAGAGGAAGCGATGTCCGACCCTTTTGAGATCCGACGTCGATTAGAACACGAGCTGGATTTAGTGATTGATGCTGGCGAAATCCTGTATCAACCCACGACAGTGATAGAATTTACGCAAAACGTCCCCGTTTTGGTCAGGCAAGGTAAAGGTCTTGCCCCTATGTTGGAAAATTAAAGATGATGGATGAATTAACACTAATCCAGCGCATTGTAGTGTGGATATTACCTGTGGTTTTTGCGATTACCGTTCACGAGGTGGCACATGGGTGGGTTGCTAAGCTTTTAGGTGACAGAACCGCGTTCCAGATGGGACGCTTAACGTTAAATCCTTTTAAGCATGTTGATTTGTTTGGAACCATTATTATTCCAGGCTTATTACTTATCAGCGGTACCGGATTTATTTTTGGTTGGGCAAAACCCGTCCCCGTCGACCCCAGAAATTTTGTACGCCCCCGCCGAGATATGGCTATTGTGGCCTTTGCAGGACCGATGTCCAATTTTATCATGGCCGTGTTATGGGCCTTGTTGGCGCGTATCGGGGTGACAATCAATATCGAGGCCATTTCACATCCCTTGATTTACAGTGGTATTGCAGGTATTTCGATTAATCTGGTATTGGCATTATTGAATTTATTACCAATCCCCCCGTTGGATGGCAGTCGAATGTTATCTGGGATTCTGCCACATTATTGGGCGTGGCAATATAATAAATTGGAGCGATTTGGCTTTATTATTGTGTTGATTTTACTTTCCACTAATTTTCTGAGTGCCATTTTGGCGTACCCAATGTTTGAAGCGCAAAAATTATTTTTCAGTATTGCGGGCCTTTAACTTGGGTCCAATGCGCTTATGAATAATCTTGTCGCTGAGACAGTAACTGGCATAGAACCGAACACCTTGCTTGCGCCAATTTTAATTAAGGTGCAAGGTGAGGAATACGGTACTTTGCCAGAGGATTTATATATTCCACCCGATGCCTTACAAATTTTTCTGGATGCTTTTGAAGGGCCACTTGATCTTTTGCTCTACTTGATCCGTAAGCAAAATTTGGACATTTTGCATATTCCGGTCGCCGAAATCACGCAGCAGTACATCAGTTATATTGCGATGATGGATAAGTTACATCTAGATTTAGCGGCGGAATATTTAGTTATGGCGGCCTTACTGGCCGAAATCAAATCGCGCATGCTATTACCCCGGCAAGCGGAAGTGGGCGAGGAAGAAGACGATCCCCGGGCTGAACTTATTCGACGGCTACAAGAGTACGAACGCATCAAAAAAGCAGCAGAAGATATTGATAATTTACCGCGGATGGAACGTGATACCTTTGCTACCTTTATCGACGTCAGTACGATTAGTGTGCATAGACCCTTACCGGAGCTAATTTTAAAAGATGTGCTGCTGGCGTTTAAAGACGTATTACTACGTGCGCATCAGCTAAGTCATCATCAGATTGTGAAAGAACCTTTATCCGTGCGCGAACGCATGAGTCTGATTTTAAATAATTTGAATGCGGAAGAATCGCTACTGTTTACTGCTTTATTTACCCGGGCCGAAGGGCGACACGGGGTGGTTGTGACTTTTTTAGCCATCTTAGAATTAAGTAAAGAAGGTTTGATCGAAATCCTGCAAGCTGAACCCTTTGCAGAATTACGTGTACGCAGCCAATTACGAGAGCCGTAAGCGCTGTTTTCAGGTTGTGCTATCTTGCATCGATCTTAAAACGAGACCAATACGCTTTATTGAATTTGGCCCCATGTTGGTCCCGACCTCGGGAAAATTCGAAATATCAGCTAGAATGAAACAGCAGATCAAAACGTGAATACCAAAGATATAGTTGAGGCAGTGATATTTGCCAGCGATAAACCGCTTTCCTTAAAGCAATTACAGGCGGTGTTTCCAGAGCTTGAACAACCTTCTTTAGAAGACTTAGAAATGGCGCTATCAGAAGTCGCTGCGGACTACAGTGGTCGTCCAGTAGAACTTAAATCGCTAGCAAGTGGTTATCGTTTTCAAGTGCGTGATAGTATGTCGCCATGGGTAGCACGCTTATTTGAGGAAAAGCCAGCGCGTTATTCACGGGCATTATTAGAAACCCTGGCGATTATTGCTTATCGGCAGCCAGTCACTCGGGGAGAAATTGAGGATATTCGTGGCGTCGTCGTGAGCTCGAATATTATCCGTACCCTTTTGGAACGGGAATGGATTAAAGTAGTGGCTCACAAGGAAGTCCCCGGTAGACCTGCGCTTTATGCTACGACCAAACAATTTTTAGATTATTTTAATTTATCATCTCTAGCGCAATTACCCACTTTAGAGGAAATCCAGAACCTGGACCCCAAACGCTTAGCAGATGCACAACCTACCAAGGCCGACAGTGAACAGCAAGAAACCAGTCAAGAATCCCTTTCAGAAACCCAAGAACAGCCAACCGAGCTCGCGCAAGCGGCTGGTGAATGCGGGGAAACCGACCACCACGAACCCGAAACGTCCTAAAGCTGTATCGCCGCAGCCTAATGCAGGATTCACTGACGAACAACTACCTGCCGCCAGTGCCAACGGGGAACATGAGCGTATCCAAAAAGTCTTAGCGCGAGGGGGTTTAGGGTCTCGGCGTGAGATTGAAGGCTGGATCACTGAAGGACGCGTTAAAATCAATGGCAGCACCGCGAAATTGGGTGATCGTTTAAGCCCTGGAGATTTACTCTATCTCAATGGTCGGCCCGTGATTTGGGAAAAGTTTGCCCTGCAACCCACACGTGTACTGGTGTATCACAAACCTGTGGGACAAGTGGTATCGCGCAAAGACCCGCAAGGTCGACCGTCTGTGTTTAGCCGGATGCCCAAATTATTAGTTGGTCGCTGGATTAGCGTCGGGCGTCTGGATATAAATACCTCGGGTTTGTTACTGTTGACCAATAACGGTGAATTGGCAAATCGTTTAATGCATCCAGCCAGTACTATTGATCGCGAATACGCGGTGCGGGTCTTGGGGGATGTCAGTGATGCCGTGATTCAGCAACTTAAAGAAGGCATCGAGTTAGAGGACGGAAAAGCGAATTTTAGTGATATCAAACATACTGGGGGCGAAGGTGCCAATAAATGGTATCACGTGACCGTGCTTGAAGGGCGTAATCGGCTAGTGCGACGTTTATGGGAGGCTGTCGGGGTCACCGTCAGTCGTTTAATGCGCGTGCGTTATGGGCCCGCATTTTTACCCGAAGGCTTAAGAGTGCAGGGGATTTACGAAATGACGCCGAAAGAAATTGATTTAATTTTGGAATATGTCGGTTTGCCGAAACAATCTACGCAGCACGTGAACGAAAACAAAAGTGGACGGGGTGGTCGTCGGAGTTAGACGCTTTCTTTCTATCTATAAGTCAGCACTCGCGATTGAAGCAGAACTTGCCAGAGGATTAACGATGCCATTAGCTGCACAACATCTTAATGCTAATTTGACCTCCGTTTACGGCGTCAGCATGCCGCGGATAATTTACGGGACTGCCTGGAAAAAAGCTGCCACGGCCGGATTGGTGGAACAAGCTTTAAATTTTGGTTTTCGAGGGATAGATACGGCGTGTCAACCCAAACATTACCATGAAGCAGGCGTGGGTGATGGCCTAATGCGCTTTCTGCAACAAGGTGGTCAGCGTGAGGCGATTTATTTACAGACCAAATTCACGCCTTTAAGTGGGCAAGATCCTGCGAACGTACCTTATGCCATCAATGCCAGTCTAACCGAACAAGTGCAGCAGTCGTTCGCAGTTTCGCTGCAAAATTTGCATACCTCCTATCTGGATTGTTTGATTTTGCACTCGCCATTAGCCGAGCCTAAACAATTATTAGAAGTTTGGCGTGCCATGGAGCAGTTGTTCCAGAGTGGTGGCGTTAAGCAATTAGGCATGAGTAACTGTTACGATCTAGCGCTGTTACAGTATTTATATACTGAAGCAACAGTGAAACCTGCAGTATTACAAAACCGTTTTTACCAGAATACCCATTACGATCAGGCGATACGCGCTTTTTGTCAGGCGCAGCAGCTGATTTACCAAAGCTTTTGGACGCTAAGTGCCAATCCGCATATTTTAAAACATGCTCTAGTTCAGCAATTAGCGCACAGCTACCAGCGTTCGGCGGCACAAATCCTGTTCAGATGCTTGCAGCAAATCGGCATCCTTCCTTTAACGGGCACGACTTCCGCACAGCACATGCAAGAGTCATTGGCTATAGCGCAGTTCGAATTGACGGCTGAGGAATGTCAGCAGGTTGCAATTTTATTTGTTTAAGCCAGACAAGCTGCTCCAATCTGTCCATGGTCCAGATCCCGCTAACCGCTTGAAGCATTTCCTAAGTTGCTTCAAGCGGTTAGGTATTAACCATCTTGGCAAATTCTACGAATAATGTCGTGTAAATGGCTATTGCTCTCTGCATTATTCACTTGGCAAGTCCCGGCATTCATATGACCGCCGCCGTTGTAGCTTAAGCAAAGCTCACCAATATTGGTTTTCGAGGTCCGATTCAGAATGGATTTACCAATCGCAAAAACGGTATTTTGCTGTTTAAGCCCCCACATCACATGAATCGAAATATTGGCCTCTGGAAATAAGGCATAGATCATAAAACGATTCACCGCGTAAATCGTGTCTTCCTTACGCAAATCTAGTACAACTAAATTACTATACACCTTGGAACAGCGCAGAATTTGTTCTTTCGCTGCGGTTTCATGCTCCTGGAATAACTGCACCCGTTCTTGCACATCACTTAACTTTAAAATATCTTCAATCGAGTGATCTTTACAATAATCAATCAAATTCATCATCAATTGATAGTTGGAAATCGTGAACTCGCGGAAACGTCCTAATCCAGTACGCGCATCCATTAAGAAATTCATCAAGACCCATCCCTGAGGGTGCAAAATCTCCTCACGGCTAAACTGGGCGGCATCACCTTTGTCAACAGCGGCCATCATTTCATCCCAACTCGCCGGGAAGCGGTCACGCCCGCCATAATAATCATACACGACGCGAGCCGCGGACGGGGCTTCAGGGTCAATGATATGATTATCCATTTTTTCATTGCGCACCGTCTCGCTGAGATGGTGGTCAAACGCCAAATGTACGCCTTTCACATACGGTAAATTTGTAGTGATGTCTCTATCGGTGATTTCGATCAGGCCATCTTGCATGTCTTTGGGATGAACAAATTTTATGTCACCGATCAGATCAAGGTCTTTAAGTAATACAGCGCAGATTAAGCCATCAAAATCACTGCGCGTAATGAGTCGGAATTTTTTATCAGTCATATTCTTTATCCGCGGAGGAGGGTTTAGGAAGGTTGCCTTGGGTGAAGCCGATAACCCAAGGCAATTAGGTTAATATAACAACAGCACTAATTTTAGTTCAGTGTTCAGAATAAGCCAGAAATTTTGCCACTATCATCGATATCGATGCGCTCTGCGGCAGGAATTTTAGGTAAACCCGGCATAGTCATCATATCGCCAGCAATCGCAACGATAAAGCCTGCACCATTGGCTAAGCGCACCTCGCTGATTTCTACATTATGTCCAGAAGGCGCACCTTTCGCCGCAGGATTGGTAGAAAACGACATTTGGGTTTTGGCGATGCAAATTGGAAATTTACCATAATCAACATCCCAAGCGGCTAATTGCGCCTTGATTTTTGCATTAGCGCTAATACTCTGTGCCCCATATAGTTTAGTCGCAATTGCTTCAATTTTTTGCCAAAGGCTTAAATTTTCATCGTAAACAAAGGTAAAGTTAGGCTCACGCGCATCCACGACTTTTAAAACCTCTTCAGCGAGCGACAGTGCCCCAGCCCCACCTTCTGCCCAGTGTTTTGCTACCACGCTGGTAGCACCAATTTGCTGACATTTTTGTTGCAATAGTGCGATTTCGGCGTCGGTATCAAAGGTAAAATGGTTAATACTCACCACACACGGCAGACCATAGTGCTGCGTGATATTGTGATAATGCCGTTCCAAATTCGCAAAACCCTGTTCTAAAGCCGTTAAATTTTCTTGATTTAACGCATCTTTCGCTACGCCGCCGTGAAATTTTAAAGCGCGGACCGTCGCCACTAAAACCACCGCTGAAGGCGTCAGCCCGGCCATCCGACATTTGATATCAATAAATTTTTCGGCGCCTAAATCCGCGCCAAATCCAGCTTCGGTGACCACATAATCGGCCAGTTTCAACGCGGTTTTGGTGGCTGTGACCGTGTTACAACCATGAGCAATATTAGCAAACGGTCCACCATGTATAATTGCAATATTATTTTCTAACGTTTGTACTAAATTGGGTTTTATCGCGTCTTTTAATAAGGCAGCCATCGCCCCTTGCGCATTTAAATCACGTGCATACACAGGCGTGACTTTATCGGATTTATAGCCAATTACGATACGGCCTAAACGCGCTTTCAAGTCTGAACGACTGGTCGCCAAGCACAAAATCGCCATCACTTCTGAAGCGACCACGATATCGTAGCCGTCTTCGCGTAGATAACCATTTGCTGCTCCGCCCATGCCAACGACAATATTGCGTAACGCGCGATCATTCATATCGACCACGCGCTTCCATTGAATACGGCGTGGGTCAATATCCAGCGCGTTACCGTGGTTGATATGATTATCAATCAACGCGGATAATAAATTGTGAGCTACTCCAATGGCGTGAAAATCGCCCGTAAAATGTAGATTAATATCTTCCATTGGCACGACTTGCGCATATCCGCCACCTGCAGCCCCGCCTTTAACGCCAAAACAGGGGCCTAAGGAAGGTTCGCGCAGACACATAATGGCTTTTTTCTCCAAACGATTGAGTGCATCCCCCAATCCTACTGTCGTCGTAGTTTTGCCTTCGCCTGCTGGAGTTGGACTGATGGCGGTCACTAAAATGAGTTTGCCATCCGGCTTATCTGCCAAACTGTTGACATATTCCAAGGATAACTTGGCTTTGTAATGACCATAAGGATCAAGGTGTTCTGCGGCAATACCATAGCGCTCAGCAGCTAAGCTAATGATTGGCCGCATTTGGGCTTGTTGGGCAATTTCGATGTCAGACATGAGTTATCCAAAGTTAAGAAATGAAGCAAATTAACAGTTATTGTGGCGCAAATCTCAATTAATTCCAAGTCAGCTTCTTTAGCCTCAAGCAGGAAAGCCCAATTACGCAAGCGGTTAATCCGTTCTGACGGCTTAACTGCATAGTGATTGCGGTTGATTTTTGTATACATGCGCATTACAGCGTAGTGATAATTACCCCACGCTTCCTCACTTTTCCTGGCACAGCATTTGTGCTACCGTGCAAGTTTAAATTGCTGCTAGGAATTGCCATGAAGTTCATCCAACCATTATCTTTCGTGCTGACCTGTGTTGCCGCATGCATGAGTTTATCGCCTGCCTATGCCTTGCCCACCCCTGAAAGTCAGGATCTGCTACGCATACATAATACTTTACCCAGAAAAGCGAGCGATGCGTTGTTTTCATATTCCGTGGAATGGCGGATAGATGAGGGCGAAATTTTTCGAGCGACTGGTTTAAGTTTTTTGAATGCGGCTAAGTTAAAAGAGGGGACGCCTGCGGGCGTGGTCACCAAAAAATTAGTGACCTCGTTGAAAGATGGTATGGTGCAGTTGGACCCCAATTGGCGTGGCATTCATGTGAACCAAATTGCCGATCAAGCAGAATTTACCATTTCAAACAAAGAAGGCTATTCGCTGACCACCATTACCGTACGCGATTATTCCAATCAATCTATCCGCTACGATTTACCTGCACATAGCTTAAGCGCAGAAGGTGTGCAAGCGGCTATCGATTTAGTGCTGGCAGTAGATGTGGAATATCTCGATAAGTTCTCGGCACAAAAACCCAATACTGCGAGCGAAGGTGAGATAGAAATAACTTTGGATGATTTAGCGCCTATCAAAGTCAAAACTGACGGTAAAACCACGCGGCAGTTGGAAGCAGAAATCGCCCAGCAATTAACCACGGCGCATTTAAGCGAGCTACCGTTATATCCTGGGCTAGTCACCAATGATACGCGCAACAATAAACCCTTCGATGGTAGCGAAGTGCAATTGCTCAATATTCCTGCAAAATCCCTGACCATCAATATTACCGATCCGGCCCTGGGAGTGCTGACGAAATTCAAATTTAGAGATGATAATTACAGTGTTAAGGTTTTTGAACCCCGCTTTATCTTACTATTGGTTGCTGCTCTAGGCGTTGCTGCAGGAGGGTATTTTTGGTGGACTAAGTCCAAAAAAGCGGGCTAAATCCAGCGCTAGCAGACGACAAGTGCAACGGTTTTAGTAATTAAATAAGTTCTTAAACTGTCTTGCTAAGTGATAGCTTTGGTAGTTGTGCGAAAATTTATAGCAAGTTATCAAGTTCCCATATTCCCACGTGGGAACGCAACAAAATTTTGGGTAGTGACTGACTCACACGCAATTCAGTCAACTAACTATTGTTTTGTCTGGCGCAGAACGCGCTGAGTTTTTATCGATTTAAGGTTTTGGAGTTATACCCATGAACGTTAACTGGATACGCCAGTCGGTGTTTAAATTAGGCATTAGCCTCATGTTGCTCAGCTTACTCGGATGTAGTGAGACTCAGCCACGACCATTAAACTTAGAGATCATTGATACCAATGTTCCCCCAAAACCCATGCTGAGTGCAGAAGAAACAGCAACCGATGGTTCAACAGCTAAACTCATGGATCAAGAAGAGTTACAAGCATGTGCCAATTCGGTAGTCAGCATGCAGAAGCTCTTGAACCAGTTAGAGGCAGATAAACTCAAGTTGGATCAACGCAAACAAGAGATAGCGCAGCAAGTCCAAGCAAATCAAGCGGCAAGAGTGACAATCAATCCACGAAATACCGCACAAGTCGCTGAGTTTAATAAACGTTTGGAGCAACACCGCAGAGAAGTGCACCAGTTCAATTTAGATATTAAAGCCTATAACATCCAAGTCACCGAATTGAAAAAGCAAGACAAGGATTTTAATGCCGATTGCGCCAGCCGCAGTTATCTAAATGCAGATTTTTCGCAGTTATCCCGGGAGTTACAAGCAGCGATCACCTCCCAATCGCCGCATGCAGAGCGAACTTTAGAACGTGTCGAGCATTTACCGAGCACAGAGTTAGTGATTAAAGCCAAAGGTGAGCATTAAATATGCGCTTAGTAGAATAGGGTTGGAGTTTAGGTTGATGGGCTTTATAATTAAAAGATAAATGAATAATTTTTTTTAATAACAGTGAAGTTTTAGATTATCTTGTGCTTAGACAGTTGTCCCACATTCACGGAAATTGGGAATTAACATGGAATAGCAAAGTTGAAAGCTATCATAGTTATGCAGAAAAACTAAATCAGCTGATCGAAGAATTGGGAAATATTGAACCACCAATTAATTATCATGAAAATGAAGATTGTCTAGCTGAATATGTAATTAGCTACCTTAAGTGGGATATTAAAAAAATTAATGGGCGCTGGACTGGAGAGGGTTATTCCGTAATATTGCAACAAGGTGGTTTTAATAACTCAGATGAAAAAAACCTTATACTTGCAACAGCCAGCAGAATTACCGCTGCAAAACAGAGAAATCAATGTCATTTCGATGATATGGAAAAATCACATCAAAAGATCCT
>SXIZ01000236.1 GCA_005779525.1 Methylococcaceae bacterium | reverse complement strand
TACTATGTTGGTTGGGGTTGAAATCGCGTTCGTAAGGTTTTGTGTCAGTCACCCTCATTATGCATTACATAATGTTTAAGGCTGGGTACACATCAGTTTTTTAATACTTGCGTATTCAGTGCAGGAAAAGCCTCCTGTAGACCTAAAAGCATAAACTGCACCGCCATAGCTGCAAGCAATAAGCCCATAATTCGGGTCGCGATATTGATCCCTGCGGTCCCCATCAGGGTTGCGAGCTTATTTGCAAGTTGCAGTGTGAGTGCAACTAAGCCTGCTAATATTATGCAGCCTAGGGTCAAGACTAATTTTTCCAACCAATTTTCGATTTGATTCGCATTGACGATCACCAGACTGATGGTTCCAGGTCCAGCTAAAAGTGGAATGGCTAAGGGGACTACGGCAATGTCTTCTTTATCTAAGGCCTCTATTTTTTCGTTATCAGTGTGGATAGCACCACTCGTTTTGGCGTGAAACATGGAGATGGCCACTAGTAAAACTAATAAACCACTGGCAATGCGAAACGCTGGCATGGTAATCCCAAAAAAAGCGAGTAATGCATTTCCAGCCCAGATCGCAATCACTAAAATGACAGCTACCGCAAATCCCGTTTTGAGGGCGATAGCCTGGGTTTCATTCAAAGATTTATGCGCGGTCAAACTTAAATACACGGGGATTGCGCCCAATGGGTTAAGAATGGCAAAAATTCCAATAAAATCTTTTAACAGTTCAGTCCAATGAATAATATTTTGCATAGTGCATACTTGTAGAATGCTGTTGACTAAGATGGCAAGTCTAGTGTGTTATCCAGCACAAGCCAGTAAATGAATATCGAATACTACAGTTTTTCGGTGAGGAAATTGACTTAAAACTCGCCACTCACCCACAACATCACTTCATTTCCACCGCGTTGATTGCGATTGACTAGATTAAAGCTGTAGGCGTAATCCAGCATTAACATCGTATCTCCAACAAAGCCAGTGCTCAGGCGTGTGCCTAACCAAGGTAACAGCTCATGCGAGCGTTGTAAGCCACCGTTAGAACTTGGCCGTAACGGATTGAGGTAGCCTAAACCGGAATGCGCAGATAAATAACTAAACCATTGTAGTTCATAGCGATATTCTAAGGATGCAATCGCATAGTGTTCAGGATAAAACTCCCAGATTGACGTTCCAGGTAAGACTGGCATTGCGGAGGCGCTATATTCCATACCCATGGCATTTGGGCCGCCACCAATTCGAGTGGCACTAAAACGGTCCAGATTATGACCTATACCCGCATGCATCCAACTGACTAAACGGTGGCGATCACTTGGAATAAACGGCACTTTACCTGCAACAACCGCATAAGCACCAAAATTCAAATAATGTTGACCATCGTGTTTACGAAAGGTGTTTTGTGGCGTGCCCCAATCTTCCCAATTGAGACGCCAGCCATAGACGCCATCGGCGCCTAACGCAAAACCAGCGTGCGGCAATGATAAAATATTACGTCGCATATCGTCGTAGCGGAACAACACGCGATGGCGCAATTCGGCGGTACTTTTCGGTAGGACAAAGTCTTTTGCCGTGACGTTATCTCGCCCTGAATAAAAATAGCCAGGTTCAAAGATATAGCTTAATTGCCACATGTTATCGTGCTGGGCATTTTTTAAAGCTTTGCGGTATCCAAAGGTTAACCCTGGACGAATATTGCCCCAATAGATATTTTCTCGATCTTCCTTAATGCCATCATAAACTTCATTCCAGGTGGAAGGTAGCGTAAAGTTATTAAAGGTAAAACCAAACTCAAAGTCTCCCCAACCCGCAGGTTTAGTGCTCCAAAAAACATTGTTATACACACCTGCGACCTCGGCTCGAAGCAGGTGTCGCTCATCCGGCTGCCTTAGAAAGAATAAAGCACCCGCTGGTAATGCCAACCGATCATCAGGTTGAGGGGTTTCAAACTGTACCCCTAATTTCCACGCATTCGTCGTGCGCAAATCTCTCGCAGGCACGGATATCGCTTCACCGAAGACTGAGGTTGTAAATCCTTCGCCCGCAAGAGGTGTACGATAATCTGCAGCCAAAGGATCCAGAAATGGAAGTAATTGCTGATTTTCTGTAGCAGCATACACTGCAAGCCCATTGTGGATTTGCGTTAATACGACAATAAAGCACGCTAATAATGAATTTTTTCGCATGTGAGTACCTATGAATGAGAGGAAATCAAAAGGTAAAAAAGATTTAGTGTAATTAGCTCAATAAAACTTTATGCAAACCTCAGCTTGATAGTAGGGCTTTTTTTTGTTTTTTCTAGGGTAAATCAGTTCAGAACAACATTATATTTATACATTAATTAAACTTTTAGTTAGGCTTTGAATTAAATTCTAGCCTTCCTTTGCTGGGTTGGGCTCGCATTAGAATTATAATCAGTCGTGTTCCTCGTGTCGCATCTTAAAATAAGCCGCTAGCAACTACTGCGTTTAGCGCTGTTTTAACTGAAGCTTGTCCACGCTGATTCAACAAAACTCCATGGTATAAATTTAAGGTGTGCTATCGAGAATGTCAGGCCGGGACTCAATTTAAACCAAAGTTTTAGATCTAAAATTCTGCTGCCATGGACATTATTTAAATTTGAAGCGTTGATCTCTAAAAAGTTCCTTCAGCGGTATCTTTGAAGTCTAAGGTTTTAAAAAATTTTTGTCCTAATGTGTATAGCATTTTAAGTGGCTAGTTTTTAGACAATTTGATTAAACTTAAGTGGCTTAAGTACTTATGACTCTTTATGTCAAGATAATGACAACTTTATCCACAGCTTTTGGGGATAATTAAAGATTTTTATGTTGGGTTTTAAACAGTACGATCAGTCAATGGTTTGCAGATATTGGATAAGCACTGATATCTTTGCTCGCGATTAGGTAGCGCTTGCCTAGAATCCTTTAATTTGGAGCACACATTATGCATATCACCCCCGCCACGCTTGCCGATATTCCAGTGCTCTGTAAGTTGCTGGCGGAGCTGTTTAGTCAGGAGGTGGAGTTCGTACCCAATCCTGCAGCTCAAACTCAAGGGCTTACGCGGATTATCAATAACCCGGAGTTGGGTGTGATCTTGGTCTATCGCGAAGGGCAGGAAATTTTAGCGATGCTAAATCTGTTGTATACCGTGTCGACGGCCTTGGGTGAACGCGTGGCTTTGCTCGAAGATATGGCGGTGTTTGCAGAGACTCGTGGTGCGGGTGTTGGGACCCAGCTTTTAAACTATGCCATAGATTTTGCACAACAGCAGGGGTGTAAACGCATTACTTTGTTGACCGATGCGGATAATATTGCAGCACAGCGCTTTTATGCGCGTCAGGGATTTACCTTATCCAGCATGCAAGTAATGCGCTTAATGTTAGCTTGATAATACGATTTAATGCTCTGCCGGAGGAATAATTTTGCCTGCCAATTCCAAATCAATCTTCATGCGTTTCATGCTGGCTTTTGCACTTTTGGCGTCACTGTATGGGCCTGCTAGGACTTGGTAACTTCCATCTTGCTGTACCGAAAGCGCGGGAATGCGAGGACCTTGGTGGTTGAGCATGGCCGCTAAACGTTGTGCTTCCAGTGGGCCTAGGTCTTTTTCTGCTAAGACATACCAATTTTTGCTAGAGGGCAGGGCATCGCTTTCGGGTTGTAAATAAAGGCGCTCAGGGTGACTTAAATTAACCGCTTGACTGATCATCTCGGCAACCGTGGGGCTGTTTTCCAAGATCGGAACGGGGATCCCGCGCGCTTGTTGCAGCGTGGTTTCTATTTTTGGCCAATCTAACGCTTGATGTTGCTTTTTTTCCCATTGTTTTAATTTTTGTACAAAATTTTTCTTGGTTTGTTTATCGTTTAATTCTTCATAAGGGGCGTGCGCTTCGACATACGGTAAGCCGTCCAACGTGCCAAAGAGATAGGGTTGATTGACAATTTTTACTGGGGTTTTTTCGGGGACGCGTTTAAAAAGGTCATCAATGTTTTCGGGATACAGGCGTATGCAACCGTTACTGGCTCGTAGCCCTATGCTGTAGGGTTTGTTGGTGCCATGGATTAAGTAACTGGGTTCACTGAGATAAAATGCATAATCTCCCAAGGGATTATCCGGACCCGCCGGAACTGATGCAGGCAGTGGATCACCTTTACGCGCATGGTCGTTGCGAATGGATTCAGGCACATACCACACCGGATGTTGCGTTTTGCGTTCGATTTTCATCAAACCCGTCGGGGTGGAGCGGCCTTCTTTGCCAATGCCGACTGGATAAGTGATTAATTTATCGGGATGCGCAAAATAAAATAAACGCATGCTGGCTAAATTAATGACTATGCCTTTGCGCGGCGCATCCGGTAAGATGAAATGCGTGGGGAGCACCGCCTGTACTCCCGGTGGCGGAGTCCAGGGCTCTAATGCCGGATTGGCTTCACTAAGATGTTGTAACCCCAGGCCATAGTGTCTGGCTAAATCAGACAAGGTATCACCCTCCCGAATCGGCACTGTTGCGAGTTTGCCTAAGACAGAACTGTCCTCACTCAGCTTAAATTCGTGACTTTCGATGGTGGAGATTTCAGCGGGCTCAGTAATTTGCGGGGTAACCAAATCGTCATCAAACAATTTGAAACTACTACATGCATTCAAACTACTTAATAATACTAGTAGATTAAGTAGCTTAATCCAAGCAGGGAAGGTGGAATATTGAGGGGAGCGTTGGGGTGCCGCAGGTCTTGGGGTAATCGATAATGTGGACATAAAGTAATAGTTTTGCATCAGCGGTGTTAAGTTTAATGAACAGGATGAGCAAGGGTTAAAACCTAGAAAGAGCAGTAGAAAGCTTGAAACACCGTTCGTGCTGAGCAGTGTCGAAGCATGGACGGTGTTTCAAGCTTTCATCCGTTGGGTAAGTCCTATAAATTCCGCTCATGCTTCGACTAAGCTCAGCACGAACGGAATTTATAGGACTAACTGCTCTTTCTAGGTTAAAAGCTAAAGAGAGCAATTATAGTGCCACTAGGCTTTAGGCGCTGGCGTTAACTGTCAAAATTGCTGCCAACAGCGGCTTGGTAAGCTGGGTATCAGCAAGTTCACCTGCACTTAACTAGATTCTGCTTGCCATTAAAACGTGATACACAGCGCAAAAATTGTCTGTTGCGCAATTTTTGCGCGGCGTTTCCTACTATTTTTGCAGGATTTGGTAAGGCGTTACTGCTTAGCGTAAGTTCCGAACCAAAAAACTCCCTTGACCACAACTTTTTTGGCTGCGGCGTTGCATTTCCGCACTACAGGAAGTCGCATGTTCACCTTGGGCATCGTAGCAGACATAAATCTCCTGTAAAAAGCGGCCACTATCAGCGCAGGAGAATAGTATCGCTGCTGGTGTAAGTCTTGGATTGGCGGCGACAATTTGGGCTTGTAATTCCTGGGCATTGATACGTAATGGCGAACTCAATGCTTGTAGCGGTGCAGGAGTGACAAATTGGTTTTTTAAGGTTTGTGACAGTTGTAAATAATTTTTGGGACTGAGGCCAGAGCAGGTACCGTGTTTTTTCCATCCATGAAATGCGAGTCCGGTATCGGGATAAAGGTCGGTAAAGCTTTGCAACAGTTGTCCTGGTAAGCGTTCACTAGAGCAATCTTGCGGGTAACCGCGCTCATTTTGTGGCCATAAGCCATGTAACACAAGGCCATATCCGCGTCCGCACTGACGGTTGTCCGGTTTGACCGCACAGAATTCTGGCGACCAGGATAGGCTTAAAACATAAAAATCAAATTCCGGCGCTGATTGCGTAAAACCAGTGTGCCAGACACTAAAGCTACAAAGGTAGACTAAGAGTAGACGATATAACATGATTAGCTCCTGCGTCAGGGGGTTAAGATGCTGAGTGTACGGTGTGGCAAAGGTACTTGAAATCTACTTGACTGCAGCTGAATAGCCAACGCTTTTAGCCAGAATAGCAAGGCTAACGTGAGTCTCCCATGCCGTTAAATTGCTTTGCCATATACGTTGCATAATGATCCGTCATGCCGCTGATAAAATCCAATACCCGCATCAAGGCTAGATATTTAGGGGAATGTCTCGAATCTGTGGCAGTGATGCGCGGGTCAAAACTATTGGCACCTATTAAATCAATCACGCGTTTACTTTTAAAAGAAATGTCTTTGGGGTGGCTCACCCATTGTTCAACAGCGGCACACATGACCTCTAAGAGCGTTGAAATAACGTAATATGCGCCAATTTCAACTTCGATTTTACGGGGATGCGCAAAAATTTTGTGTTTGGCAGTTTCTTTGGCGCTATGCACCGAATGGCGAATCAGTTCTGGGCATAAGCCAATTAAATCTGCGGGGATGCCTTGAAATAGCTCGTCCTCATGCTGCATAAATGCTTGTGCAGCTGCGTCAATATAGGCTGAGATGATTTGTCCGCGAATAATTTCTGGTTTACGTTTGGGTGCAGCTTGCTCAAGTTCGGAATACACTTCCGGCATTTTGGTGCTTTCCAAGACGGGTTGCAGGATGGCAAATATTTCTTCCCAGCTTAGAATTTCCATGGCTAAGCCGTCTTCTAAATCCAAAATGCCGTAGCAAAAATCGTCGGCAGCTTCCATTAGATACACCAACGGATGGCGGCTATACCAATGCTCTCCCAGTTGGGGTAAGCCCACGGCCCGCGCGATTTCTTCAAAAATGGCTAATTCTGCTTGAAACACACCGTATTTGGGCTTGGGGCGTAGACCGTGATTTGCTGGGGCGGCGGTCCAGGGATATTTGATAAAGGCGCCTAAGGTTGCATAAGTCAAGCGCATGCCGCCCGCGTAGGGGTGATATTCGCTAGTTGTAAGTACTCTTAAACCTTGCGCATTGCCTTCAAAATTCAATAGGTCCGCCTGTTCCTCTGCAGTAAGCCCGGTTAAATACGGTTGACCATCTTGGGCGAACCAATTGCGAATAGCTTCTTCGCCGGTATGACCAAACGGAGGATTACCGATATCGTGAGCTAAGCACGCTGATTGCACGATATCGCCAATGTCGGTGGGTAAAAATCCCGGTGGCAGGCGGTGTTTCTCCATTAACGCGTGGCCTACCCGGATGCCTAAACTACGTCCCACACAGGCAACTTCCAAGCTATGAGTTAAACGGTTGTGAATATGGTCGTTGGTCGCCATGGGGTGGACTTGGGTTTTTTTACCCAAGCGCCGAAAGGCACTGGAAAAGATGATTTTATCGTGATCGGAATTAAAGGGGGAGCGACCTAATTCTTGTTTCGCGGGCTTTTTGCCCAGCCGATGGGTATTGAGTAAGCTGTTCCAATCCATAAAATGTGTTGATATCGGTCCGCAAAACTAAGACAGTGAACACAGCATATCGTAATTTAAGATTGCTTACTGGAATAAACGTGCTTGATCTTGGCGCAGCTGCGAAATTTGAGTGCTGGGAAAATAGAAGACATGCTTAAATACCCGGTTTAATACGGCAAGCAATTGTCTAAATTTATACGCATCGTGGTGGGAATCGCCGACCCGTTCCGAATCCTGCCAACTATGCTGGTCAGAAATGCGCAGTTCCACCCCCAGGGTATGTTGCTGTGTGGTTTTGCGGAGTGCATGGCGATTGGCGTAGGCGTCGGTGCCGGGAATTAAGATTTTATGGGTTTCCAGGTTACGATGAATCGCCAGCGAATAGGCCAATTTGCATTGAAATTTGCGGTGCCCTTGAGAAGAATGTTGATTTTTAGCGGCATTAACGCTGAGGGCGTCATAAAAGGCAGTCGCATTGGCTAATAATTCCGCTTCCGTGGGCAAAGTATCACTGCCAGCACTTTGGGCGAGACTGATCATTAAGCGTTGCACGGCTTCCAGCATACTTTCTGGGTCGTCAAATAAGGTTTGCGTGATCGAATGAGAAGCGGTGTTTTCTTGCAGGATCACGCCACGTTTTTGCAAGGCATGAAAGAGTTTTAAGGTGTCTTCTTTTTCGCGCAAAATAAAGGTTAAGGCTAAAATATCGCGAATATCAAACGCTTCACCTTCCATATCTTTTGCCAATTTGGTAAACATACTTTCTGGGCTTTTTAAACGCGCTTTAATTTCCAGAATATTCACTCGCACACCATCGCCACTATCAAAGATTAACCCGGGAGCACTGCTATCGGGGTACAAGGATTCGCGTAATTTGTGAAAAAAACTGGAAATTTTGACAAAGGCTTGTTGCGCAGGTTCGCTGGCGGGAATATGTTTGGGATTTTCCCAGTCGTAACGATACAAATCATTCAGACTTTGTTGTTCAGCCTCTAGAAAAACGCCTAACTGTGCAAAATCGTTGATATCTTGACTATCTTCCTCAATAGATTTGATTAGATGCGCCAGTTTTAATAAGGCACACGCCGCTTGTTGCCAGGTTTTCGAGATTGTGATGCTACCAGACGGATAGTCGAGGAAGACTTCGGGATATTTACAGGAGGAGGCCATTAAAAATAAATGCCGCGGGTCCTGACTTACCAACGCGAGGAAATCTGCATCTAATAAGGTCGTTTCCAGCGCAGTTAACGCCTGTTCACAATTTTGATAATGGCTAAGATTGGGGGATGCCAACTGAATCAGGCGCTGTAACTGCTGTTTTACAAAAGGCGAAATCCAATGTAAAAAATAATTATGTGCTTGCAGATAATAATTACAGGCGCGCAGCTTTTCACTCTGGGGTAACTCACCCGAGGCGATGACGTCAAAGCCACGGTTCCCCATCATTTTAGTGGCTTGTTTCAACGCGCTAGTGTAGTCATGTGCACTCAGTAATAAATACGGACTTAACTCGGTGCGGTCTAGAATAGAGCCGAAGATTTCATGGTGTAATTCATGATTGGTGGAAGCTTGTTGCATGGTCAGCTAGGAGGTTAAGGTTAAAGAGTTGCGGGAGAACATATGCAGCGCCTGTTCACAGCCAACCAGATTTTTTCAAACGTAAAAATAAGCCTAAGCTGCCCAATAGCACACCACTAATGACCAGCGGATAGCTGTATTCCCAGTTAAGCTCAGGCATATATTTAAAATTCATGCCGTACCAGCTAAACACCATGGTCGGAATGGCTAAAATCGCCCCCCAACCCGCTAAGCGTTTGACCACTTCATTTTGTCTGACGGTTTCGAAGGTCAAATGTACTTGCATTGCGGAAATCAGCATTTCACGCATTCCGTCGATGGAGCGGTCTATGCGTTTGATATGGTCAGCGACATCTCGAAAATACGGACGCACATCTTTGGGGATAAAATCATTATGAAAACGCATCAACTCGTTGCAAATGTCGATCACTGGGGTGATGGCACTCTCCAATAATAGCAGTTCGCGTTTTAATTGATAAAGTTCTTCCATGGTTTGTCGGCTAGGGCGATTTTCAAAAATGGCCATTTCCAGCACATCAAAGCGATTTTGTAAGGTACCTAAAACCGGTAAATAATTATCGACCACAAAATCCATAATGGCATACAACACAAATCCAGG
>SXIZ01000235.1 GCA_005779525.1 Methylococcaceae bacterium | reverse complement strand
GAATTAATCCTGTCGTCGTTAACCAATCTTGATCAACTTCCTCGTTATCCAGAAGATTAGTTTGCCCAATAAAACGCGATACGAAAGAATTGCTTGGATGATCATAGATGTCGCTCGGCGCACCTTGCTGTTCGATTTTGCCATGATTGAGCACCACCACTTGACTGGCTACTTCCATAGCCTCTTCCTGATCATGCGTTACGAAGATGCTGGTCACATTTAAATCATGATGCAAGTTACGCAACCATTGACGCAAGTCTTTGCGCACGCTCGCATCCAATGCCCCGAAGGGCTCATCCAACAATAATACTGACGGCTCGACCGCCAAGGCACGTGCTAACGCAATACGCTGACGCTGACCACCGGATAGTTGATCAGGATAGCGATCATGCAACCAATCCAACTGTACCAGTTCTAGCAATTTATGCACCTTGTTACGAATAATGGCTTCGCCCGGACGCAGGTGTTTTGGCTTCACCCGCAAACCAAAAGCGACGTTTTCAAACACCGTCATATGCCGAAATAACGCATAATGTTGAAACACAAAGCCAATGCCTCGGCGACTGGCATGTTGCTCAGTCTTATCTTCGCCATTTAATAGTACTTTACCGGAATCCGGTTTTTCCAAGCCAGCAATAATGCGCAATAAAGTGGTTTTGCCACAGCCAGAAGGTCCTAATAGTGCAACCAGTTCGCCTTCTGGAATTTCCAGATTGATATGATCTAAAGCCGCAAAGTTGCCAAATTGTTTACTAATATCGCTCAGTAAAATGCTCATAAGAGTTCTCTTAATTAATGACTTAACTGTGCTGGGCACAGTTGGGTAGTACTCAACTGTCCAACAACGGAACAGTAGCGCCTATACAATATGGTTTACAGCACATCCGAAAGTTGTCGGTCATTATGCTGCTTCCATTCCAGAAAGCTTTTTAATACCAAGGTCACAATGGCTAACCCCGCTAAAATCGAAGCACTGGCAAATGCCGCTACAAAATCATATTCGTTGTAACTGACTTCCACATGTAACGGTAAGGTATTGGTCAAGCCGCGAATATGTCCAGATACCACCGAAACTGCACCAAACTCCCCCATGGCTCGGGCATTACACAACAACACCCCGTACAACAAGCCCCATTTGATATTCGGCACAGTAATCAGAAAGAAGGTACGCCAACCGCTGGCACCCAGAGATAATGCCGCTTCCTCTTCTTCACTGCCCATTTCCTGCATCAACGGAATTAATTCACGCGCAACAAAAGGGAAGGTGATAAATAAGGTGGCCAAAATAATGCCCGGCACCGCAAAAATGATTTTGATGTCGTGCTCTGCCAACCAGCCGCCAAACCAGCCTTGCGCACCAAACAACAACACAAAAATCAAACCTGAGATCACCGGAGAAACTGAAAACGGTAAATCGATTAACGTGGTTAAAAAACTTTTACCGGGAAATTCAAAACGGGTGATACACCACGCTGCCGCCACCCCAAAAATAGTGTTTAACGGTACCGTGGCAAAGGCAGTTAATAAAGTTAAACCAATCGCACTTTGCGCATCAGGAATCGCCAATGTGCTTAAATAAGCATCCACGCCTTTGGCAAAGGCTTCAACCATTACACTGGCCAAAGGTAAACATAAAAATAGAAAGATAAAACTTACTGAAATTAGAATCAGTAACCAACGCACCCAGGGGGGATCGAGCAAGGCTTCAGGACTAGCATCCAGTTTTGCCGTAGGTTTAGCAAGGGCAATAGCATTCATATATTTCTCGCCTACAGTTGACCGGATTGCTTACGAATCCAGTGTTGCAATAAGTTAATCACTAATAACAAGATAAAGGAAATGATTAACAAGGTTAACGCAATTGCAGTCGCTCCTGCATACTCATATTGTTCCAACTTGGTAATAATCATCAAGGGCACAATTTCTGAGACGTAGGGAATATTTCCTGCGATAAAGATGACCGAGCCATATTCACCTACTCCACGCGCAAAAGCTAACGCAAAGCCCGTTAACAAGGCTGGAAAGACATTCGGGAAAATAATTTTAATGAAAATTTGTAGCTTATTTGCCCCCAAAGTAGATGCCGCTTCTTCCATTTTGGTATCGAACTCCTGTAATACGGGCTGAACAGTACGTACCACAAACGGCAGACTAATAAAAATCAGTGCAATCACTATCCCGGTCGGGTTATAAGCGACTTTGACCCCTAAGGTTTGCATTAACAAGCGACCAATATAGCCGCTGGGCTGATAAATCGTCGCCAAAACTATCCCGGCAACCGCAGTGGGCAACGCAAAGGGTAAATCAATCAGGGCATCCAGGATGCGTTTACCAATAAAGTTATAACGTACAAAGGTCCAGGCAATAATAAAACCAAACACACTGGCCACTGCCGCACCCAACAGGGAGGTTACAAAACTGACTCGAAATGAAGCCAGTACACGTTTACTGGTGATGATATGCACATAGTCATCCCAGCTTAGGGTCAGACTTTTAAATACCAGGGTACTTAATGGAATCAGTACCACTAGCCCCAAATACAACAGGGTAAAGCCCAGGGTCGGGCGAAAGCCCGGCATAATGTAGCTTTGTCTCATGATTTTGCTCTTTAGTGCCGTACAGCGTTGTGAGGTAACGGTTTCACCCAAGAGCATGCACAAGGTCAGGATTGATTTCTTAGAATGTATTCAAAAAACCGACTACCTGACGACTGTACTTGCTCTTAATGTTAGTCAGTGATTAATTCCAATAGGTATCCATGCCATCACTCGCTAACTACAGTGAACTTTTGATCCCTTAATTTAAAGGGGATCGTAAAAGCGAGTAACTTGGGTTGAACAGTGAGAAATCCAACCCTTGAAGCCTTGAATTTTGACCAACTCGTGGCTTAGCCCAAGCTACAGCTTGACTTTTACGATAACACTTCAGCCTTAAGGGGTATAAATTTGGTCAAAAATGGCATCATCATCAAAATGTTCTTTTTGTACCTGTGCCCAGCTACCAAATTTATCCGCGACCGTGAACAACTCAAGTTTTGGAAAACGTTTAATATCTTCTGGGTTAGCATGCTCGGGTTGATAAGGACGATAAAAATGCTTCGCTGCCAATTTTTGGCCTACTGGTGAAAACAAGTAGTCAAGATAGGCTTTAGCTAAATCTTCATTACCATTCTTTTTAACAACTTTATCAATTAAAGCCACGGGAGTTTCAGCTTTAATACTAAAAGGCGGTACCACTTCTTCCACATCACCTGCACCGATTTCTTTTAGCGCAAGGAAAGCTTCATTTTCCCAAGTGATTAACACATCCCCCAATCCACGTTGAATAAACGTCGTGGTTGATCCACGCGCACCCGAATCTAACACGGGTACATTTTTATAGAGTTTTTTAACAAACTCTTTAGCCGCTTCTTTACCACCCAAATTCTTTTCAGCAAACGCCCACGCCGCTAAGTAGTTATAGCGTGCACCCCCAGACGTTTTAGGATTAGGCGTAATCACCGATACGCCTGGCTTGATTAAATCATCCCAGTTTTTAATGCCTTTAGGATTGCCTTTACGCACTAAGAATACGATAGTCGAGGTATACGGTAAGCTATTATTCGGTAAACGCGTTTGCCAATCTTTTGGCAGTAATCCTGCGCGTTCTGAAATTTGATCAATATCTCCAGATAAGGCCAAAGTCACCACATCGGCTTCTAAACCATCAATCACGGCACGGGTTTGTTTGCCACCACCGCCGTGCGATTGTTGTACTTGAACATCTTCGCCCGTTTTGGCTTTCCAAAATTTTATGAACTCAGTATTAAACTCTTGATACAGTTCGCGGGTAGGATCGTAGGACACATTCAGCAAAGTTCTTTCCGCCTGTGCCGTATCAATAAGCATTAAACTCGCGAGCAGGAGACCTGCTTGTAGTAGATTGAATCGCATAATTAAAACTCTCTCTTTAAATGGTTAATCATTAACATCTCCAAATTAGTGGATGTTGTTGACCATAGTGTATGGTGGTCTTTGACCACTGAAAAACGATCTTTTTCGATGTTTACATCTTAAAATTCGATATACTGAAATTAACGTATCGCTATCTGTATGCAAAACATCGAGCGCCGTCTGCACCACCTACAGACTCGTTCAGGCGATGGAATCTCCATGATCACATAATGGCTGTCTCAAAAGTGTATAGCTTAGGCAGTGCAGCCCAACATTCGAAACCTCGAAATGTTGGGCTAACCATGAGCTAGCCCAATCTACTTTTATTAACTTTTCGACAGCCTCACCTGTAAACAACTGACGTTAAACCTGTTAAAGCTTGCCGTCACCAAAAGGATTGATCGTAACTTCCCAATAAAAGAAATTACTCGGCTCGGTAGTGAATGGTCCTGTCGCTTTTGCTTGCGAGGTGGTAAAGCCACCTGGAGTGAAGTGCGCATAACTTAAACTCCATTCGACAAACTTATTAAGCGTATGACGCATACGGATATCGAATTCATGCCCGAGGAACGAACCACTTTTACCCGTGGTATCACGAATGTTGGCACGGTTCCAACCGCCTGTTTCACTCTCTTCCCAATACAGGTTATAGCCCATATCGATACGCACATCTTTATACGGCGTAAACTCGGTGCGCACTTTGGGCGCAATGATGTTATCCCAGGAAAAATAGTCATTGCGTGACCACGGTTGGTTAAAGCCATAAAACGCATCAAAGCGTTGGTTAACTTTATCGGCATTATTATTATCCCCAGTACCATAGCCAAAGTAGGCACTAAATCTAGGCTTCCAATCATGATCTAGCGTATAACCTAATTCTATTGAATACGCTAAAGCATCATGCTGCTGTAAAGTTTGGGTGGTACCCGACAATGTTCCAAAACGCCCAAATTGTTTATTGATATTGGTATCGAAATCCCAAGCCTGAGTTTCACCGAAGACCCCGTAAACCCTTAAGCCGGGGGCGTAGATATCAAGATCCGGTTTACGGTTTGCAGCCACCGCATTGGTCGGATCGCCATTTTGCTTACGTCCTAAGAAATACGGCTGGATGGTGACATAGTCTGACCATTGTTTTAATGACAACACGCCACCATAAATCCAGGTATCTTCGTCCGGTTGATCAAACTTATACTTTAAGCGATCCACAGGTTGCAACGCGAACGTATCTAAATCCCAGTCATTTTGTTTTTTACCAAAATGCACCCGGAAGCCTTCAAAGTTGTTCGTAGTATTACGAAATTGGTTGTTACCAATTAGCCGTCTATCCAATAATTCTAAAGAATGTCGACCAAATCGGATACTGAGTGGTCGGTTATTGCCTAAGGCATGATCAAAGTAAAATTCGCCATAGCCTTGAATAATATCCATCGAATTCACTTCAGCATTCGTGGTTTCGTAAAGGCTGCCATAACTCCTAGAATCTTGAAATTCAATAGCAAAACGCAGTGGATCCAAAATATTTTTCACCCCAATATAACCACGGGTTCTTAACAACCACACATTATCGGGATCATTTCTAAATTTACTGGTGGGCACGCTTGGGCGGTAATCATTTTCACGATACTCATAGCGGGTACGAAACTCCAAACCTACATCCAGCCATTCAATATCGCGAAATTGTTTTAGTGGGGTCTTACTTAAATTACGCACAT
The DNA here is from genome assembly GCA_005779525.1 of Methylococcaceae bacterium. Lineage (GTDB taxonomy): Bacteria > Pseudomonadota > Gammaproteobacteria > Methylococcales > Methylomonadaceae > SXIZ01. The sequence continues at coordinate 4,787 of SXIZ01000235.1, read as the reverse complement.
AAGTTAGAGGATCGGGCTCTGGTTCTACCCGATAGCCACGGGTTTTTTGATAAAAATCCTCTGCCTGAGCCAAACCAGGCAGCGCGATTATCAGAGCGATTGCTCCCGATAAAGTCCTGTTTTTAAGTCGCATATGTTCACCTTAATTTTTATAATTGTTCTCAAACTGCTTTCGGTGGTCCGATTTCGCAGTTTTGCTAATGTCGATGTCGCTAATTGTCAGCACCGGAGATCCGGTAGCCTAGATGCAAATTACTTCTGAAGCACAGGGCGCACTTTTTCTCTACGTTCAATCTGCGTAATTTTACTGTCATGAATGATGATTTCTACTGAGCCAAATTTAATTTCATCCAGCATTTTGAGAATCTGGCCCACAGCTTCACTTTGTGATGCTAATTTAGAATCATAGCGCTCTGGATTAATGGCCATTGTTTTCTCCTATCATATTTGGGACATACACAGTGCAACCTTTCGCCGTGTCTCTAAAATGCAGCGATTTGTTGCGTTGGCACAAATAGTAGGTGAACAATCTGTGTTTGAGAAACGACATTTTTAGATGCATACATCTAAAAATTAGATTGCGATTAGACGCGGAGTAATAAAAACGACGAGTTGGTTATTGTAAAACTTAGGCGTGCATCTAACACACTACTTGACAAACGTAGATGCTAATAATGCGGAGTGAACGTGCATTTGCACATGAAAAGTCAGCTATATCCTTACTAACTAGGGAGATTATGAAGCGCTTCTAGGGTGCCAATCATCCCAGACAGCTACCAACGATACCGTTGGCAGCTGTAGTTTTCCGCGGCATAGACTCAGTTCGGCACGATATTTAGCATTGCAGGTGCAGGAAGCGCAGCGGGAGGGGCGATGCCTGCCTGTGGCGGATTTGCTACGATAATACTGCGTAATCCCAACTTGGCCGTCGCCGAAACTGCAATATTCAGCGTCAATAACTGAAATGCCGAAGGATATGAATTTCCGGGAGCCGCATACGTTACTGTCTCAAGATTAACCACCTTGAAGCTAATGTCGCCTTCGGGAACGCTGACACTAGGTAGCTGTCCGTGGTCACCCATCACCATCGTGCTACCCGTAAGTACCAGAACAATATTGGAGGCTCCCTGCGGTACTTGCGGAGAAATAATGACGGAATTACTCGCCAGATTCATGTTCACGCCCGCAGGGTTTGATAATACCGTTGTGTAGTAACTGTTCCAGAGGGTTTGGTAAAACATCTGCACTGGTTGCGCTTGGGCCGCCTGTCCATTTGCAGGTAGATTCACCACACAGCCTATGGCTGGCGGCGTGGTTGTCGGTAGCGGCCTTGCAAATAAGCCGACATGAAAAGTTTGCAGAATTTGCGAGGCGTATTCTATAGGCGTGCTCACCCCATTCAGATTAATTGTGATGTCGCCTACGGTAAAGCCAACACCTGCTGTAATCCACGCCTCAGGTAGCTGAAAGGCTATGTGTAACATCATATTTCCGCTAAATGCTTGCCCAGTCACCGGATCTTGTAAGGTCGTTGCACCCCGCACGACCTGCCAGCAATCCGCAGGTTGTGCGCCTGGCGGTAAATTGGGATCGGCGGGCAAGGTGTAACCACTGAAATCCGGCATTTGAATGTAGAGCCCAGTGGGATTAGCCAAGGCAACCTGATTGCCAGCAGAGACTACTTGATTCACCACTTGTCCAATATGCGGATCACTGTTTCGATACGATTGTCCATACTGACTGCAACAAATCAATTGTTGCGGATTCGCGTTGCCCACATTGCGCCTGACCGTGGCGCCGCCCGCCAGTCCCAGCTCGGTTTGCAGGGTATTCGGCGTGCTCGTCAGGTGCATCGCGCCACCTGCAGCATTGACACCACGCGTGGCCACGGTCCCGCTATTCCATTTGTTGAGCGGGTTGTACGCTGGCTGTCCGGTCGTAGGGTCTATCACCGGATTGCCTGCAGCATCATTCAATTGCAAATCTGCTTCGGTGACCGTCACTCGGTTCGGACTGTTTTGCGGTAAGCCAAAATTTAAGGCGTCTTGATAAGCCTCGGCTACTGCTTGCGGGCTTACGCGCCAAAAGGTATACCAATATTCAGGATTTTCGCACACTATATCAACACGGGTAATTTTCTGGGATACCGGATCACGGGTAACACTGTATTCGCAATACTCGTCCAGCCAGCCGCGTGGACCGTAAGGGCCATAGGTTTGAAAATTGCTCTGGTCGGCCCAGTCAGGCTGGGGACAAATGGTCTTGGGTATCCCCGGAAATGGCATTTTTTTACCATTCTGAGTGTAATAGCCGAAGTCCGCGAGCTGATAGAGTTGACTCGGCTTTAACTGGTAGGGGTTGGGGGGAACCTGATTTTCCGCTAGATACTGTTGTAAACGATTAGGAAATGCGATCCAGGTCACCAGGGCCGCCGCTGTCCCTGGCGGAATATGAGTTTTGCTTGGGTCGTAATAAGTACTTTGTACGGGGGAGTTCAGATTATTCCAGGGATTACCCATTATGGCCTGCTGGGTAAAACCCTCGACATTGGTATGCCATAACGCATTAAGTAAAGCTTGTTGCTGGCAATCAAGCGTGGCTTCCTGGATGAAAGCGGGAGTTGAAAAACTGCTGAGTGTGTTCATCATGCGTATTCCTTCTGCTATTTTGACTATGATTTTCGACAGCAACTGCCGCCATGTACCTGCACTGCAGGATCCGTTGCAACTGTTGCAGTTGGTTTATCTGGAAGGCTCCAGCACAATTGCCCCTCAAAGCCTGGGAGGGCCTGATATTGTGAGGGGGTGAGCGTTTCGCCACTGGCGATGTCTCTGACCAGCACAGTCAGTGTGCAGCTAGAGCTGGGTGTCAGTCCTAAGGCGACGGCATTGGCGGTGGCATCAAGCTTGCGCGTAACACCGTGACGTATGCAACGACCTTTATCATCTTTAATCCCCATACCAATGCGAGACAAGCGTCCGATATAGTGTGGATTCAATGGATCAACATCGGCATCCTGCGGGTCACTTTGATTAATAAAGGCATCAATGCTGTAGCTGTCTAACGTGCATTGCACCCCATTGAATACCACGGCTAAACTCGGTTGCCCTGACGATGCAAAGGTAACTGCATCCCCCGTCCAGTCTGGCGTGACGGGTGGAGCATAGTCGTACCCCAGCCCGCGCGAGTCCCGTGCCAAATCGCCGATAGTCGTGTAAAGCCATAGGCGCGAGTCCGCGAAGGCAAGCTGATCAGCCTGGGCGCCCATGAACGGCTGAATCGGAAACTGCGCGGTATATTGCGCCGCAGGATGGGCGCGTAACCAAATTTCCATCATGCGATCAATATTAGCGTGGTAGGACCAGAACACCGGATCGAAGGCGGTGTAAGCATTATCCGCCATATCAAACCCGATCCAGCCGTGCCAGTTATCGTGGGGTTGTTCGTAAAGACCGTCGAAGTCCTCCCGGTTGGGGTATAACGCATCCGGTTGCGGTGGATCAAATTCCGTTATATTGGCCCACGGATAGCCAGGTGTACCCTGGGGTTGACTGAACACTGGCCATTGCAACGCTTGCACCACCTGATTCTGAAAGATGCGTACCATACGGATCAGTTTTTCACGCTCTAAGCGCTGCTGATCTCCACTGGTATAGAACAATGGATTACGTTGTACCCAGCGGCAGTCCGCCTCGCTTAAGGTATTCGCTGCACTCGAGGAACGGCAGGCTTTACTGCGACCATCTTTTGCAGCCGCATAACGCAGTGGATTAGGGCGCTGTGCTCCAGTCTCCGGGTGAATATACGTCGCATCAAGAAACGCCTGGGGAATCCCCGCATTAGGACTGCCGTCCACATTGGCATCCTCCGCCATCCAATTCCAGTAAGGCACGGGCATCCCCAGCAATTGTTCAAAATACAGGAGGTAGGCGCGATGCCAAAACAGAAACGCTTCCTGATAATGCAGACACCAGTTGCCATGCACATAGCTTAACTGCTGCCACGGAGACTCCGGTGCCGGGTTAGCAACCTGCATGACATCATCCAGTTTTGCCCGATATTGATTGAGTTCTGCCAAGGTCAATGCACGAATATCTTTGCGCATACGCAGAGGGCGGGGCAGTTCGTGGGGCGGTGGGATGCGTTCGGCGAAATCGAAAGGATCACTCTCGGTTTGGCGACAGCCCTGATTAATCCATACCCGCAATAGTTCCGTAGCCGCATCAGGCCAGAACTGGGCATGGTCAGTGGTCAGCGGCATATTGCGTGAGTGTAGATGATCGTATATGGTTACGCTCCACGCTTTGACACTCTCCCACTGATCGAGATAGATCTGATACCCAGACATACAGCCTATCCAGCTGTTAACAATATCCGGTCGGCAGCTTTCACTAATCCAGTAAGGGTCTGTAAATAGCAGGCGGATCGCCAGTGACGGGTTAGTATGTTGCCAAGCGGGCTGTGCCGCAGCTTCAATTTGGTTATTCATAGGCTTATCCTTTTCAAGTACCAAGATTAATGCATTAGCTTCAAGACTTCTTTAGGCAAGCTGCGCCGAGGTTTGGCCGTAGCGGCAAAATTGGAAGTCTTCGGTGCTTGGGCTTCACCCATAATAAAGCTGAAATCCGAGGCATAATTACTGCCCGGAACGCTTGCATAAATATGACAGCTGAGACAGGTCTGGCTCTGGACGTAAGTCTCCATCGTCGTATTGGCCACAGGCAATGCACTCGGATCGGGTGTGGCACCACTCATAGAAAGCGGTACTTGAGGGCCAGGCTGCTTGG
>SXIZ01000234.1 GCA_005779525.1 Methylococcaceae bacterium | reverse complement strand
TTTATGGTCTTCCAATGGGGCGATACTGACCAGAAACTCGCCTTGCGGCATCCCCAGTTCTTTAATCATACTGGAAATATGTTGCTGCAAATCCAAGCCACTCTGCTGGCGTTTAAGTGATAATTGCAGCGCCAGTTCCTGATATTGCGCGGCACACTGCTGCGCACTCAGTTGCAATTCAGTAATACGTTCACTACTTTGAGTATAGCTGAATAATTCGCTTTCGATAGTATTGGCTAGTTTAGCCAGGGCTTCGGGGGCGACTTGATGCTTACGACTTAGATTATGGATCACCCCGATTTGGCTTTCCAAAAATTCTAAGCGTTGTGGATCAGCCTCTTGCATTTCTAAATAACGGCGTAATTCGGTGGCCGCTTCTTCCAACTGAATTTGTGCCTCCGTCAATTGACTACAAATACTTTCTAATTCTGGCGCAAAACGCGCAATTTGTTGCAAGGCTTGAATACTTTGCTGTAATGCTTGATTGATTGCATGTCTATCGCTTTCATACAAAGCATCGAGCTGGCTTTGTCCTATGCTGAGAATTTCGCCCAAGTGCGCCAGTTTTGCATGCTCATCAGATAACGCCGCATAATCGAAGTTTTGCAAATCCAGGCTTTGCAGTTCGTCCAATTGATATTGCAAAAGTTCTTTACGCTCATGCCGCTCTTTTTCAGTTTTCACCAACCGCTCTAACTCTTGGTTCGCCTGCTGCCAGTGATGAAACAGTTGATTGACTTGCTCGACCAACGGCTGGTTTTGCGCATAACTATCCAAAATATGTTGCTGGTTCCGCGCATAGTTATCCAATAAACGGCGCTGTTCATCCGGGTTAAGCAAGGTTAAATGCGCATGCTGGCCGTGAATTTCGATCAATTTTTCGCTCAGTCCCTGCAAGGCCTGCAAGGTGACAGGCGTGCCGTTAATATAGGCTTTAGAACGTCCATCATCACTGATGGTGCGCCGAATTAAACATTGCCCGTCATGATCAAGATCATTGTCGATCAACCATTGTTGTGCCAACGGCGCATCGACTAAATCAAATTCCAGAGTAATATCTGCGCGTTTACTCCCCGGACGGATGTAACCCGAATCCGCACGGTTACCGAGGGCTAAGCCCAAGGCGGTGAGTAAAATGGATTTACCTGCCCCGGTTTCGCCCGTTAACACAGACATCCCGGAATGTAATTCGAGATTTAAGCTTTTAACGACCGCTAGGTCGGAAATATTGAGATTTAATAACATAGCGCTTTAATGGTAGCCACCACTCCAGTTGAGTTTTTTACGTAAGGTATTAAAAAAATCATGGCCTTGGGGATGAAGTATGGTGATCGGCTTAGGGTCTTTTTTGATTAAGATCTTGTCGCTGATCAGCACTTCGGGAATTTCTACATGATCACACGAAACTAAGGCGTTGATTTGTTTAGTTTGATAAAAACTAATTTCAATTTCGGCACTATCACTGACCACTATCGGACGATTCGAAAACGTATGTGGATTCAACGGCACCAGCACTAAGGCATTAAGACTAGGATGCATAATGGGACCGCCTGCAGACAGCGCATACGCCGTGGACCCTGTGGGTGTTGAGATAATCAAACCATCGGAGCGCTGCGAGTTTAAGTAGACGCCATCGATTTTAGTGATGATTTCGATCATGCTAGGCGTAATCCAGCGATGGATCACTACTTCATTGACCGCGGTTTCTTCATGAATAACGTGTTGATCACGGATAATTTTAGTGCGCAACAAGTAGCGGTGCTCTTCTTTATACTGCCCCGATAAAATCGCAGTCAGCTTGGTCAACAGTTCATCGGGCGAAATATCGGTTAAAAATCCCAAACGCCCCAAATTTACCCCAACTAGCGGAATATCTAAATTTGCAATCGCTCGGGCAGCATTTAAAAACGTCCCATCACCGCCTGCAGCAATCACTAAATCTGCGCGCAGCCCAATTTCGTACAGATCACAGACCTCTACCTCCAAATCAGTCAATAATGCTGCGGTATTACGTTCAATAATGATTTGATGCTTGTTACGCAATAAATAGTGATAAAGAATAGTCAGTGTACTAGCGATGCTTGGATCATTAGCTTTACCGATAATGCCGATGGTGTTAAATGACTGATGCATACTACAAGCGTATAGGTGGTTAAGTCAGGATGGGATTGTAGCGCGAGTATTTCCGGTTTGCATACCTGGATGCACAGAAATAATAGCATTTTAGGGGGTGAAAACTTGCTGAATAATTATTATGCTTATCAATCAAGCGAGAGCATGAGGTTTCAGCGATATGGCCAACTGGAACAAAATGTTTTAGCTGAGCTCGGCTAGAGCTTGTAGAATTGGAGGAGAGTTTAGCCTCCTCCAATAATCAAAAAAAGCTCTATAAGGCTAAGTTACAGCATTTCTAACAACAAAAATAACACTACCGCCAAACCTAGACCTGCATGTACAACCCCGACGACACTTGCCAACGGTCCCATAATTCCAGCTGCGGGTAATTTTTTTACTACATTCCAGTGCTGAATCATTTTGTAGGCCGCATTGTATTCAATCGCCAGCAAAATGATGCCAATAACGATCACAGCAGCAGGACTGAAGGTATGAGCGTAATGCGCAGAAGATCCCATGAAAAACAACATCGGAAAGGAAAATAACGCATTCGTTCTTGAAGCGATACCAGCGCGCGCTAGTGCTTCTCCCACTTCGGCTATCGGCCCGCCACCATTGGCAACTTGTTCGGCGGAAGCCACGACAATTTTCTGGCTAGGCCAAATGATTAACCACACATTGGTAAACATGATGATGCCAATGAATGCACCAATATAAATATCGACCGACATGCCACCGCCACGAACAGCAAAAATACCTAAGCCAGTCAGTAAGGTTGCCACCGCCCCCCAACGAAACCAGCCCAAAGCGCGCGGCACTAATTTACGGATCACATCCGATTTCGCGGCAGCATCGGCCTCTTTAAAATACTCCATTTGCACAAAGTTAAAGTAATACAGCATACCAATCCAGGCCACACCCGCTAAAAAGTGCCCCCAGCGTAATAACATTTCAAGTCCTGCACCCGTTGTAAAAATTCCCATAGTTCTTCACCTAATTATTGTTGTTGTCACGGAATGGAAAAGCGCTAGACATTGCTGAACCCGAAAAACCTAGGGATTTACTCTGTCTAACTGAGACATTCTAAAACTATTTTGCAAAGACCTAAAATATTATTTGAATTAGTAATTTGCAATGCGCTAGCACTCAAGAGTTTGCAGGACTTCGGCGACGACATTTATCCCCAAGGTCGGAAAAATCCCGACGTAAGCGGTGGTCAAGCGTGGGTTGATTTCAAGAATATAATCCCCAGCAGCACTGTGGATAAAATCTATACCGACATAACCAAATAATCCGGGAATAGCTTGTGCTAAGGTATCGACCCAATTTTGGTAGGTAGCGGTTTTGCTTAATGCAGCGACTTCTGCACCCAACCACTGAATTTGAAGGCCATCAAAAGCTATGTCCTGCGTATTGACACTTAAAATTCTGGCCTGGCCAGCAGCAAAAATGCAGGAAAGACTGGCGACTTGCCCAGCGATAAAGGGTTGCAGGATAAAATTGCTAGGATTGGGTAATTGTGCGAGCACGGCATCGTAGTCATCTGCCTGACTTATCCGCCAAGTCTGGGTGGAACCCACCCCATCTATGGGTTTGATTACCCAGGTACCGGGACTAAAACATGGCGCTTCGCTCAGTAACTGGGTAGACACGGTGGGTAGCTCTAAGGCTTTAAGCTTCTGGTAAGTGCGCCATTTATGACTGGTTAACGCCACGGCGGCAACTTCACAACCGAGCGAACGCACGTTGAATTCGCACAGTAATTCCGTTAAATTTTGCAAAATGCCATCGCATTCTGGCGCGATAATCCATACCAGCTCCGCCCACGACAGTTCTGCACGGAATATCTCTAGCACGTCAGCTTGCGGCTCAATAATGACCGAAGTCACTGGAAAGCCAGCGCTCAACTGGCGGCAACGGGTCTCCAGCAACACTTTAACCGTAAGCTCAGGCAGGCGTTGGCAATCCGCGAGTAAAGCTTGGAGCATTGCCGCCCCTTCTTGCAACAAAGAGCTTGGCAATGGCTGTGCGTTAAATCCTCCGCCAGTGATGTATTCAAAAATTAATAGCTTCACAGCAAAACTTAACGCTAACCTTAGGCTTTAACCGCTTAGTTTTTATAGGCGACCAGTAAGGGATCAAGCTGTTTTTTTTGGTCCAGCGCATAAAGGTCGTCGAACCCGCCAATATGCTGTTCTCCAATATAAATTTGCGGCACGGTGCGGCGTTTGGTTTTTTGCATCATCGCTTCGCGCATCCCAGGTTCAGCATCGACATTAATTTCAGTAAAGCTAACACCTTTTCCCTGTAATAAACGTTTTGCCATCGTGCAATAAGGACACAAATTGGCGGTATACATAATAATTTCTGACATAAACAACTCGAAGCGGTTAATAAACTCTCAACCTTCGCAAATCCTGCTGGCAGGGTGAAGGTATTCGAGTCATTCTAGCCATAGAGGAGTTCTGGAGCAAGCGCCATGGCTTTAGTCAGCGTTTTAATCAGCAATAATCCAGCATTTTCCAAGCTATCAGCAAACACCACTACACCATCTTCATGGCCTAACATGGTGAATACCCCTTGTTCCGTCAATAAACCTTGTTTAAACATCGCCGCCACTGCAAAAGCCATCGCTGGAGTGCCATAAGCCACATGACGGGCAGTATGTACCAATTGCAAGGCTTCAGTTTGTCGCCAGATGGCAGGACTGTGCACATGGAGCACCGCCTTCGCTTGAGCATTGGCTTGATAAACGCTAGCATGCGTTAGCGCTTCGGACGAAGGTTGCCGTTCCCCCTCGGAAAACAAAAGATTCGCCAAGGGCTCAGCATTGACAACCTTGGTATAATCACTGGGGTTTAATATGGGCAAGTGACTGGTCTGGGTAGCAGTAATCCAGAATTGATCATTCCCCCAAGCAATACGGTGACTAATATTTCCGTATGCCAGTCCACCGTATAGATTAGGATTTTGCCCCAGCAACTGCAGTTTAAAGAGTAAGCTACGCCAACTACTTAATTGCGCGAATACTTTAGTGGGTATTTCAAGTTCAGCTGCAGTATGTTGCACTTGATATTTAATAACGCCCTCTTCTGTTTGCGGGCTTGCAATGTTATGGCTAGTTTCAATGGTCATAAAGAATAGATATTGATAAGTTTCAATTGCGATAAATAAGGGTTTCTACTACATTACCATCCACGCTTAACTCTTTAGAAGTCACCAGAATGAATTGTAATCGTCGAACATTTATACAACAAGCGCTTGTGGCTGGCCTCCAGACCGGGATTTTTGGCGGAAGTCTCTTGGCGACTCAGACGGCACAGGCGACATGGCTTGCCGAGGACTTTACTCCCGGCCCGCTCAGCGCCACGCTAAAACATTTATACAATGATGCTGCTATCACCCAAAGTGAAGCCATTACACTTAAGTTGCCCCGTATTGCGGAAAACGGTGCGGTTGTCCCGATTACGGTCAGTACAACTTTAGCTAAAGTTAGCGATATAGCAATATTCGTCACAAAAAATCCTACCCCGCTGTCTGGAAAATTTAAATTATCTCCAGATTTAGAACCCGTGGTTTCAGCCAGAATCAAGATGGCAGAGACCAGTGAGGTGCTAGCAATTGTGACCTCTGAAGGCAAATTATACAAAGCATTTCAAGAAGTTAAAGTCACCATTGGTGGCTGTGGCGGTTAACCATGTCGAGTATCAAAATACGTACAAAACGCCTAGATGGCAAAACTCAAATCCGCATTTTAATCGCGCATCCCATGGAAAATGGACGCAATAAAGACAAACAAACGGGTGAAGTGATTCCGGCGCACTTTATTAAAGAATTAACCGTCAAACATAATGACAATTTTATTATCTCCAGTGATTTAGGCGGCAGTATTTCTAAAGATCCCTACTTTGCCTTTTTGCTCAATGGCGGGGCTGAAGGAGATAAAATCCAAGTCAGTTGGGAAGACAATCTCGGGAATACTGATACCGCCGAGGCCAGTATTGTATGAATCCGCTAATGCCCTTGCTATTTGGCTTACTGCTGTTCAATCCATCTGCGCAAACGCTTGCTGATCCGCAAACGGAGTTGCAAGAAAATCGCCGCTATTTCCAAAACTTATTTCCAAAATTGACCCTACAGGACTATGCCGATGGCGTGTATGCCATCGATCCCATTAGCCGCGAATCCTGGCTAGCGATTGAAGAATTTCCCCCCTACGAACCGCAACTGGAACAAGGCAAAGTATTGTTTGAACGGCCCTTCCAAAACGGCAAACATTATGCCGATTGTTTTCCCCAGGGTGGAATCGGAATAGCGCAACGCTACCCCTTATGGGATAAACAACGTGGCACAGTTGTGACCTTGGAAACTGCAATCAACGACTGTCGTCAACAACACGGCGAAGCGCCTCTGCCCTACCAAAAAGGTGATATGGCGAGTATTACTGGCTATATGGCCAGCACCTCCCGCGGTAAAGTCATTCACACCGAGATTCCGACGGATGACCCGCGCGCCCTAGCCGCCTATAACCAAGGCAAAGACTATTACTATAAACGTCAAGGCCAATTAAATTTCTCCTGTTATAGCTGTCATACCCAAAATGCAGGTAAACAACTACGCTCGGAAGTGCTCAGCCCCATGCTCGGACATACTGCTCACTGGCCTACCTATCGCATGTTGTGGGGGGAATTAGGTACCTTACATCGCCGCTTTATCGATTGTTTGGTATTACTACGTATTCCATTAATTCCAGCCCAAAGCGAACCGCTTAGAAATCTAGAATATTATCTGAGCTACCAAAGTAATGGAATTGCTTTAAACGGACCCAGTACTCGAAAATAAAGCATTACGCGTTGGCTAAAGCGATGTATTGCTTAAATTTTAAGCTACTCAAGAAAGTACTGCCGTAGTACTCAGTCAATTTACTTCAGTCGGGTAAGCACGCAATTCATATCTTGAGATATTTACACGTAGTCAAACTATTTTTCTGGTTTACGGTGAACGAGTTTTAACCCCGTTTACCGCGTCGAGCACCGCAGTAGTTATCGGGTTGAGCCCAACGGGTTGCGGCATGGATGCCGCAAGGTGGCAAAGGGGCAGGACGCCCCTTTTGTCACCCCCCGATAACTACGAGGAGCGCAAGACATCAGCGGTAAC
>SXIZ01000233.1 GCA_005779525.1 Methylococcaceae bacterium | reverse complement strand
GAAATCGCTATCCATAGGTACCAAGGCTTCAATATCATCAATTGCAAAGGTAATATTCACCGTAACTGCTTGGGGCAAAAGCACGACATCCAAGGAACTTAAGCCGGGCGGATGCGCGGCAACCAGTGGTATCCAAGCTAAGCAACTGCCCAAAATTAACAGTGCACAACGCAAAAACTGCACAGCAAGCATATTGTGCATCAGCCCGCTACCTCAACTTGCGCTTGGCGTTTTTTCCACCAGCGATAGCCTAAGTACACTAAACACAAAACTAAAAATCCGCCACCACCGATAATCGCGGTCCAGATTTCGGTGCTTAAGCCATAAGGATTGCCGCCAACATGAAAGGCGACGCGCAGTTTGTCATCTTCGGATAAAGCTTCTTCGCCGCCGACAATTAAAAACATCGCATAATAGCCATTACGCGCAATATCGGCTTGCGCTTCCACCACACCCCGTGGGTACAATTTTGCGGGAATCTCATTAATCACCCCGATTTCTTTAAAGTCTTCTGCTTTATCGCCTTTGCCGATTTTTTCAAACTCAGCCACACGAATACCGATAGGCGTAGTGCGGATGTCACGATCAATCAAATCTGCACTAAAAAACACTTTTCCAGGATACGGTAATTCTTGGCAATACGGGCGTAATAACGCCTCACGATCCGCATCCTTTAAGTCACCGTTGGGTTTAATGTAGGCGGTAAAATGTACGGCATAAAAATCATTAGTCACCAAACAGTTTACTTTTTCTTTATCCGCAATTTGCGGCGGTGGCGTACCTTTTAAAATATCTATCCATTTGCAACCACTCAAACTGCTAGCCAGGATTACAGTGACTACTAGGCTCAGCAGTGAATTAAAAATTTTAGAGGACATCAGGCGCATAGTTCAACAATCCAGAATTAAGGAGCTTTAACACTAAACTGGAATTTTCCAGTAATAATATGAGTATCGATAGACACCACGCGATACCTAACAGTATAGGTACCCGGCTCCAAATTTTGTAAAGTGGCATATAAATGGGCTTCATTACCCGATTCTTGTTCCACATCTTTGTTATCCACCCGTTTACCGGCACTATCGATCACAGCGAGGGCTTTATATTCACTCCCCACTTTGTCGTTAAACCAAACATCGATCTGTTTCGGGCTGACGCTGATGACTTCATCTTTTGCTGGTTGCGATTTCACTAAAATGGCATGCGCGAATACTGGCAGCGGCAACAACAGCGCCACCACCGCGCCTAAAGCGCCTATACTGTTCAAAAACCTATTTTTATTATTTTTCATAGTAATCCCATGAGTTGAATCAGGTTAGATCTCTACCTTTGCTAAAGATCAGAGAAAAAATGTGTCACGCATTATATACTCGGGCATCTATAGCTGCTGTAATTTGTTGATTACCGCCAATCTGCATGGGCCCAAGTTTTTTTAGACCTTCCGTGTATCATTCTGCTATCAAGGTATCCAGGCCATAGCCCAGCGAGAAGGCTCTTTGGCTGATTTCTCCGTCCAAAAGGCCAAGGTGCCTGTTGAACTTTGCAGTAAACGTGGATGTGTAGCCACAGCTCCCGGTGTAGACAATGACAGGGCGCTAGACCAATGTTTACCACCATCGTGTGAATTTGCAAATTTTATCAACGCGCCTTCAGCATTACGCTCATCCCAAATTGCGCGGACGTCTTCGGGCGTTTGGGCAACAATATCACCATGCAAGCCCTGCGCACTAAACAGATGCGGCGTGCTCCAATGGCGCCCATCATCTTCGGAACCTAAGTAATACAAGCCTTGTTTATGCTCGACCCCAGTCCACACGATACTGTGCAACCACGTTTTTGCATTGACGGTGATTGCCGCTAAGCCCCCACCGATATGCGGACACCCATCAAATTGCCATTGGAAATCACCGACAACCCCCGCTGTTTGCCAAGTGACACCGTGATCAGTGGACTGGATTAGACTCATATCCCGCGGCTGCATATTGCGATACAACACCTTGAGTTCACCCTGCGCTCCTGGGGTTAAGGTATTCCAACAACAACTACAGGTAGAATCATCCAAAGTTTGCGCAGCCTCCCAGTGGGCACCCGCGTCAAACGAGCGTGCATAACGTAAACTTTGATAGCCATGCTCCTCAGGATCTTCTAACCAAACCGCATGAAACTTACCTTGTTGGTCCGCAGCTAGATCAATACGCGCTTGATCACCCGCGTCATTACGCGCAGGATTGGCGCCAGCCTGCCAAGTTTTCCCGGCATCTACGGAATAGGCGCTCACCATAGGCCCCATACCCGGTAAATCGCCAGCGCTTTGCCAAAGTACTACACGCTGCTCGGCGAAGCTGGCAATTTGCACATCGTTACCCCGACTACTGATAGACAGCGGCAAACCTGTGCTAATCACTTGCGGCACGGACCATTGCTGCCCACCATCCTCTGAATACAGATAATAGATACTCTGCAGCTTTTTATTCGACGTTGCCGCAGCAGCCACCACGGCATCCACGCGTTGCGTCTCCGCCTGATAAACATCAAACGCCAGGATTTCCAAATTTTGCAATGCTGCTATCGGAAATCGAACTTGCTGTGCATGCACAGCCGATACTGCGAAATTACTGGTGCTAGCACAGCCCGACAAACTTAAACCGCCGATGACCAGCAGCGACAAACATGTGTGGGTGTTGACTCGATTATCAATTTTTAGATTCATCATGGGTTTACTGCTAGAATAATTTGGCTCAAGTATCAGGTTACCCTGCATCCAGAAAAGTTAAGAATTCTACCAAAGCCCTGCGCGAATGAATACGAGCTCTTGCTATCCTAGCCGTATGCCGAATGATATATGAGCGCCATGTAAGTGTTGGCCCGGCCCAGGTAGATCGCTACCCTGCTCGGGTCTATGCAACCCTCTGTAACTCTTGTAAGGAGACGCTCATGCAGCATACAACAAAAATAATAAACTGCTCAGTTGTGGGTCTACTGACCTGCATGCTGTGGTCTACCGCACCCGCTGCCGCCGAAACCCAAACTATTGATGGCATAACCTTAGTGAAAATAGCCCCGGGGTGTTTTCAAATGGGGCGCGATGTAGACTTTAAAGAAAGCGGTCGCAACGAATTACCCAGACACAAAGTGTGTATCACCAAAGCATTTTACCTAGGTGAAACTGAAGTTACCCAAACCCAATGGGTTAAAGTGATGGGTAATAATCCCAGCAAATATAAAGTATTAAATAATCCAGTGGAGAGTGTGAACTGGAATGAAGTGCAAGAATTCATCAGCAAACTGAACGCCAAAACGGGCACCCAACATTTTCGGCTACCGACCGAAGCAGAATGGGAATATGCGGCACGCGCAGGGAGTACGGGCGTGTACTCGTTTGGCGATGATCCCAAAAAATTAAGCCAATACGCTTGGTTTGGTAATGAAGGCTACCATGGTAAATCCAGTCCAGTAGCTGAAAAACAACCTAATCCCTGGGGATTGTATGACATGCATGGTAACGTCTGGGAATGGGTACAGGATTGGTATGGCGAAAACACTTACGCTAATAGCCCAGAAAATGATCCACAAGGGCCAGAAACAGGCAAATACAAAGTCTCACGTGGCGGCAGCTGGGTTGCCAGCGCTTTTAATACGCGCTCGGCAGTGCGCTTTACGGGGATGCCAGCGCAGCGCAGCAGTGATATTGGTTTTCGTTTAGTTTGGCAACCGTAAACATTTCGCCCGAAATGGACAAATCGTGGGTGACCAAAATGGCTCTATTGCCGCACACCGCATCACTCAATGTGCTGCTAAACAGCAATACTCAAAGCTTATAGCGTTAGCGGGCAACCAGCTGGGCTTACGCTAGCCTAAAAGTCTATTGAGAATAGGCCGGGCTGACCCTCGGAAGCCTAACAGTTAAGAACCTCGAATTGTTGGGTTAATCGTTGGGTTAGCCCAACCTGTCTTTCCCAAAAAGGTCACCCAGGTGACCAAAATTGTCAGTTTTTTATGCCTATTCAGCGCGCTAACACCCAGCCAAGTCACAAAATTCAGGTTTATAGTTTTTGGCACGCTTTCTGCTTTTACTTATTCGACAGATTACTAACGAGTTAATCTTAAAAAAACATCACCCACAATAATTTGGAGAGTCATCATGAATAGCTTACCTATTAAAAAACAACAAGGTTTTACCTTAATCGAGTTAATGATCGTAGTTGCGATCATCGGCATCCTGGCTTCAGTGGCATTGCCTGCTTATCAAACTTATACTAAAAAAGCGAAATTTACTGAGGTAGTTTTAGCGACTAATGGTGCTAAAGTAGCTGTTGAAATTTGTGCGCAAGACCAAGCAGTATCTCCAATCGTTGCTTGCGGTGCTGGTCAAAATGGCGTACCAGCAAACGTAGCCGTGGCAACTGGATTTGTAGCGACTGTTGCTACTGTTGCTAATGGTACAATTACAGCCACAGCAATAAACACAAATGGTTTAGCGGGTGAAACATATACTCTGACGCCTGCTCTTGCTACTGGACAAGTTACCTGGACCAAAGGCGGAACATGTATAGCTGCAGGAATTTGCTAAATACCTAGCTTTAGTTAAATTTGTTGGGTGATTTTATCCAACTATATAAAAAACCACCTTGAGTCGCCTCCTGGTGGTTTTTTTATGCCTACGGAAGCTAAAACATACATACATATCTACCCTTGGGCCAAGCACTTCAAGCCCGGCATTTCCCTCCTCAATTTGGTACAAATAATGCTTTTAAAATAACTAAAAAGCACTATTCAAGCCAATAAACCATTTAATTTCATGCAATTAAATAACTGTCACCTATATAGGCAACTTTTGGCGATCAAGTTTTGCCGCGGCGAGTCGATAAATTGACAGCCAGCGCCAAACGCGTTTTGCGGTATAGCAAACAGTTAACGGAAGGAGAATTCAAATGCGTATATCTACCGCATGGTTTCAGCAAATGGGCGTCAATGCCATGCAGAACCAAACTAATAAACTGTCTAAAACCCAGTTGCAACTGTCTACGGGATTAAAAAACTTAACTCCGGCAGATGATCCGGCGGCAGCGACGCGCACCTTGGATTTAAATGGCACTATCGATAAAACCATGCAATACCAAGCCAATATTGGCTTTGGGCTGGATCGTAATACTATTCAAGATTCGGCACTGACGAATGCGGTGAACGCCTTACAAAGCGTCAGAACTTTGGCAGTGCAAGGTTTAAATATCGGAGTATTGCTGGAAAGCGATAAGCAAGCCTTGGCGCAACAAGCCAAACAAGCCTTGGATAATCTGGTCGGTATCGCCAACACCCAAAATGCTAATGGCGAATATATTTTTTCCGGCAATTTATCGGACGTCCCACCCTTTAAATTTGATACCACGATCGTCCCGCCGCTGTCGCAACCCACGGGCTATGTGTATCAAGGCGGCGTCACTCAACGGGTGTTACAAATCAGCCCAGATCGGCAAGTCGCAGATGGGGATTTGGGTTTTGCAGTGTTTGAAGATATTCCCTCAGTGAGTTTGGCGGCCACTGCCAACCAAGGTAAACAAAGTGTGTTTCAGGTGCTCAATACCTTTGTCGATGCGTTAAACGGCAAATTTTCGCCCGTTAATGCCTCGATTAGCGGCGCGCGGTTTTTACAAAACGGCATTGATTACTCCGCAGGCGGTAAAGCGTTCGATTTAAGTGTGGATGGCGGTGCCTCTGCAACTATCGATATTCCCGCAGGTAATTACACCTCTTTGAATGATTTAGTCGCCGCCGTGAATACCAGTATCAACGCTTCGTCGCTGAATCAAGCGGTGGTTGCACGCGCTGTGGGCAATAAAATCCAATTTGTCTCCGCGACCGCAGGCTCCGCTTCGGCAGTGCAAATCAGCAATGATAGCAGCGGGGTGTTAACTGATTTTGGTTTTGATCCAGCGGGACAAAGCGGCGTGGGCGCAGATGCCAGCACCAGCATCAATGTCGATGGTACCCCGAAAGATGTCGGGACTACGTATGCCAAAACCGTCAATGATGTGCTGATTGATATAGATGCGGCGATGAAAAAGTTTGGCGAAGCCCAAGCCCGAGCTGGCGCAAGACTCAATGCTTTAGATGACCAGCAATCATTGAATGAAAAATATCTGGTCGATACCAAAACGACCTTATCTGAT
>SXIZ01000232.1 GCA_005779525.1 Methylococcaceae bacterium | reverse complement strand
TTCACTTCATTGATTATTGTTTAGCAATTTGGAGAAATGGGGGGATGGATGAAAACATATAATTACGGGATTTTATTTATGGGGTGCTGGCTCGCATTCCCAGTCATTGCGGATGATACGATTATAGGCTATGTTAAAACCACTACGCCAAAGGCATATCTGCTTGAACACCAACAAGAACAGCAAGCCGCCATCGGCAGCCCTATTCACATTGGCACTGTGATAAAAACCGATGCGCAGGGAACCTTGGGCTTGGCGTTGAAAGATGACACTTTGTTATCCTTTGGCCCAGATACCGAGTTCGAAATGCTCAGCTACGACTATCAGCCAGAAGCAGAGCATTTAAAACTGGATATGAGTTTAATCAAAGGTAGCTTGCAATATATTTCAGGAGTCATCGCCAAATTGAAACCTGCGGCGGTCAGTTTAAAAACCCCATCTGGAATCATAGGCGTTCGCGGTACGCGCTTTGTGGTTAAAGTTGAAGATTAGTCTGGAGGATTTATGCAACTGAACACACCCAACAGACTCTTGCTGAGCTTATTGCTAGTTTGCTTAAATGCTTGTGCGCCGCAATCCTACGTCACTTTACTGGAAAACACCGATGGTAGTGTGGGTGCCGTCACGGTAAATGGCGCTGCAGGTGAAACAGTTATTGCAAAGGCCAATACTGGGTCCAAGTTAGACGGCTCAGCAGAAAGCTTTGCAGTCAGTCAAGAGCAATTACAAGAAGATTTTGGTCAAGCCTTAAGCGCGCGTCCAGAGTTGCCAGATACCTATTTGCTGTATTTTGAACTCACGGGCATGCAGTTAACTTCGGAATCCCAGGCGCTTATCCCCAAAATTAAAGAGCGCATTCTGCAACGTAAAGGTGTCGATATTTCGATCATTGGTCACAGTGACACCGTCGGTGCCGAAGACATGAATGCCAAGTTGGCGTTAAAGCGGGCTGAATTTGTCAAAGACATGTTTGATCCCAAAGCACTTAATATTACCGAAATTACCCTTACCTCCCACGGCGAGAAAAATTTACTGGTAAAAACGGCGGATGAAGTCAAAGAACCTAAAAATCGGCGCGTAGAAGTTACCGTGCGTTAACGATTTCCCCCAAAATCCCGGTCACACCCGGGATTTTTTTTGCGCTAAGCAACAGCAACCTTAACTTTCACCTGCGCTAATCTCTAAATCTGCGTTAAGCTATCGCTAGCCACCACTCTACACCCTCGATCCCTGATGCATTCAACTGACCAAAAACTCTCACTTTTTGATTTCACCATGATTATGGTTAGCTTAGTGATTGGGATGGGGATATTTCGAACGCCGATTAATGTCGCGCAGGCCAGCCCCAATACCACAGTATTTTTTGCAACCTGGATGGTAGGCGGGCTGATCGCCTTATGCGGGGCATTAACCTACGCAGAAATCGGCAGTCGCCTCCCGGTCACTGGCGGCTATTACAAGATCTTTGCTTATGCTTATCACCCCGCTATCGCCTTTGCCATTAATTGCGTCATTCTCATTTCGAATGCCGCATCGATGGCTGCGGTTGCACTGGTAGGTAGTGAATATATTACCGGAATATTTCTGCCGCTCGCACAAGACCACCCAGAGTTAACCAACCTGATTAACCCAAGCACGCTGCCAACTATCAAGATCAGTATTGCCATCCTTGCCATCTTATTATTTTATGCGGTGAACTTATTCGGTTTACGCGTTTCTGCACGCACCCAAAATCTATTAACACTCATCAAAATCACGCTAATTATGCTGCTGATTAGCCCGCTATTGCTTTATACATCGGCACCCAGTCTGCAAGCGCTGACGCCACAAGCTGCGCCCCTAGGTATGTATGACACGCTCAAGGCATTTGGTGTAGGGTTAATTGCAGTCTGCTTCACCTACGGCGGGTATCAACAAACCATTAATTTTGGCGCAGAAGTCGAGAATCCAACCCAGAATATCCCCCGGGGGATCTTCTTAGGTGTAGCGATTATTATCAGCTTATATCTGAGCATTAATATTGCTTACGTGCAGGTGATTGGCTTTGACACCCTAAAACACAGCAGCAATATTGCCGCTATCATGGCCAATAAGATTCTGGGTCCGAGCGCCGAACAAATACTGTCCCTGTTTTTATTTTTAGGCGTGCTTGCCTACGTCAACGTTATGTTATTAAGCAACCCACGCGTGATGTATGCGATGAGCCTAGATGGGATTTTGCCACCGATGTTCGCTCAACGTCATCCCCGCACTGGAGTCCTGCGGGTTGCTTTAAGCGTATTTGCAGGGCTTGGAATAGCGATAGTCTTTTGGGCACAAGAATTCGACAAAATCTTAAGTTTTACCATCTTCCTCGATTGTTTTGGCTTGATTCTTTCAGCTGCCACCCTATTTATTCTGCGCAAGCGCACCCAACATCTAGATGGCACTGGCATTTATAAAATGCGTTTATATCCGTTACTGCCGCTGTTATACATCTTGGCCTATATCTTTGTCGCGACTAGTATCGCCCTGGACTATCAAAACAACGGTAATGCCGCGTTGGTAGGACTGACTGTGATGGCAAGTTGTATGGCTGGGTATTTTGTGCTCACGCGCTTTTCGCAGCCAACAGCAATTTAGCTTGGATTAAATTCCTGTTATACCGAAGCCATAATTTGCCGGAAATTCGCTAATTCGAAATCAACCTAGTAGTCAGTCAATTTTATAATGACGGGTTTAAATAAAATAACCGTTCGTAGTGAGCAAAGTAACCCCCGCATTTGGGGCAAGGCGTTAACAAGAAACAGCTAAAATAGTGCTGTTTAAGGTAAATTTTTTTTAATTTTTGTCATTTGTAACTAATTGATAATAAATCATAAAAAAGCTGTTTCTTGAGAGCTTGTCGAACCATGAACCACAAAGCCATTCGACAAGCTCATGGCGAACGTACTATTTTAGTACCCGAAAAATAAAGATTGACTGAGTACTAGTTTCCACCCACCACTTACCTTTTGCACATTGAATTGACTCCCCTGATTACACTCATCTTTGCACCAAATCTAAGCATAACGCACTAAATTCGGGCATAAACTCGCTATAGCAGCCGTGCACCCCATTAATCAAAAGACATAAATGCGTTAAATCACCGTTTTTTTTCGCCAACATGTTAGTGACCCTGATTGCGCCAAATCTGAATGCGTACTGAATGATTTTACACACGAACCGATAAATTCAAGAAAACTCTATTGTTGCGCCACTTCGCAGGATGAAAATATATATTGCTAGCAAGGCGATTCTCGTCAACATCAGTCTATACTGAGTTTTTTAATGTACCT
>SXIZ01000231.1 GCA_005779525.1 Methylococcaceae bacterium | reverse complement strand
TGTTTTTATCCCGTTTACCGCGTCGAGCACCGCAGTAGTTATCGGGAATAGCCCGAAGGGTTGCGGCATGGATGCCGCAAGGTGGCAAAGGGGCAGGACGCCCCTTTTGTCACCCCCCGATAACTACGAGGAGCGCAAGACTTAAGCGGTAACCGGGCCGCCTTTTCTTTGAATACTTTCTTTTGGCGGAGCAAAAGAAAGTATTTCGCCCTCGGGTGCGAAAACCCGATTAAAACAGCTTCGCGATAGCGACTCAGCATGATCCTTTCTATGCTACAAAAACGATCTGCGTAACATCAGTTATAAATAAATAGTCATAAAGTAACACATGTAATTTTTAAGCGGAAATTGTTTGATTTTGACCTAGTAAATAGGCTTCTGATTGCATTTCAATTAATCTTGAAATGGTGCGTTTAAATTCTGGCAAATTATCTTGATAAGGGTAGAGTTCTTCGGCAGTCACATCAGCGCTGCAAATCAATTTCACTTTATGTTCGTATAACACATCAATTAAGATCATCAAACGATAGGCTGCATTACGTTGTTCCAATTCCAGTCGAGGAATATCCGCTAAAATCACGGTGCTAAACTGTTTAGCAAGTACCAGATAGTCGGCCGCGCCTAAGGGTTGTTCACACAGTTCTTTAAACGTTGCCAGAACGATATCAGCATGAATTGCGGTCAACTTAATCGTCCTGGCAAGTAAATTCAATCTACCTGCTTTTTTGGGAGCATCGTTGGTGAGTTTGGCGTAACTCTGATGAATCAGATAATCAGCATATTCGTTAAGCGGAAAGAAATAACGTCGATGAAACGCGCGTAAATGTTTCATCCGATAGTCTTGCTGATTATTCAGTTCTAGCACGTCAGCAGCGCTTTTAATCAGTTCGATAAACGGTAAAAATAATTCACGTTGTAGACCACGCTGATACAGTTGATCGGGGTGCTGGTTGGACGTCAGTACCAAAACCATGCCTAAATCAAATAAATGGGTAAACAATCGCCCTAAAATCATGGCATCGGCAATATCTGTCACTTGAAACTCATCAAAACAGAGTAATTCTGCCTGTTGGTAGATTTCCTTGGCAAGTGCAGGAATCAGTTGCGGATGATTTTGTTGTCTAAGCACATGAATTCGAGCATGGACTTCTTGCATAAACGCATGAAAATGTACACGGCGTTTTTTGCGCAGTGCACAATGTTGGAAAAATAAGTCCATCAGCATCGATTTACCCGTCCCCACATCACCATAGAGGTAAATATGACGACAGGGTTGTGGTTTGCTGCCTAACCAACGTTTGGCAGAGTGGGTAGTTAGCAAATGCTGGCGCTGCGTTAAGTTGTTTTGTAATTGTTGCAGCTGCGCAATAATTTTGAGCTGTTGGGAATCTACTTCGATATGCCCTTGAAAGACTTGCAATTGATAGTGTTGCAATAATTCGATCTTCTGCGCTGTGCTGGACGCAGTGTCAGTCGTTTGAAAAAATTTTTTTAGCATTTGATCCCAAATCAGCCTTAAAGTGTATACCTTGGATGCCTGTCACCCAGCCAAGAAAGTCTTGGCTGGGTGACAATAAGCCCTAAGGTAAACCGGAGTCAGAATATGGGAAGCTACGCCCCCCCCATATTCACAACACCTGCGATTTAAACTGCTGCTGCCTGATAGGCTTCGATTTGATCAAAGTTTAAATACCGATAAATATCCTGTTCACTCTCGGCATTCACTTGCATTAATTGCATGTATTCTTCAAAGGTTGGAATTTTACCCAAAATTGAACACACAGCCGCTAATTCTGCCGAGGCCAGAAACACATTGGCACCATTACCGAGTCTATTTGGGAAATTACGTGTAGACGTTGAGACCACCGTGGAATTATCTTTCACCCGCGCTTGATTACCCATGCATAACGAACACCCTGGCATTTCCGTCCGTGCCCCAGCACTTTTAAAGGTAGTGTAATAGCCTTCTTGGGTGAGCTGATCGGTATCCATTTTGGTAGGGGGAGCTATCCAAAGTTCCGTTGGTAAATTACCTTGGTGTTTTTCCAGTAGTTTGCCTGCGGCGCGGAAATGCCCAATATTGGTCATACAAGAGCCTAAAAATACTTCATCAATCACGGTACCTGCAACGGCAGATAAAGTTTTGACATCATCAGGATCATTCGGACAAGCTAAGATCGGTTCTTTGATGTTATCTAAATCAATTTCCAGGATTTCAAAATATTCAGCGTCGGCATCTGCTTCTAAGAGTACGGGTTGAGCCAACCATGCCTGCATGCTTTGAATTCGGCGTTCTAAGGTGCGCACATCGCCGTAGCCTTCACTAATCATCCATTTCAGTAGCGTAATATTGGAATTTAAATATTCGCGTATGGGTTCGGGATTTAATTTAATGGTACATCCAGCTGCAGAACGTTCTGCTGACGCATCGGATAATTCAAATGCTTGTTCAATTTTTAAGTTAGGCAAACCTTCGATTTCGAGGATACGTCCCGAAAATACGTTTTTCTTGCCTTTTTTCTCGACTGTCAATAAGCCGCGTTCTATAGCAGCCAAAGGAATAGCGTTGACTAAATCGCGCAAGGTGATACCCGGTTGCATGCTACCTTTAAAACGCACCAACACTGATTCAGGCATATCGAGGGGCATAACACCCGTTGCCGCAGCAAAGGCCACTAAGCCAGAACCTGCTGGAAAGGAAATTCCAATCGGAAAACGCGTATGCGAATCACCACCAGTGCCTACGGTATCAGGCAGTAACATTCGGTTTAACCAGGAGTGAATAATACCGTCACCGGGACGTAAGGACACCCCACCGCGGGTCATAATAAAATCGGGTAAGGAATGATGCATTTCGACATCAATTGGTTTGGGATAAGCTGCGGTATGGCAAAAGGATTGCATTACTAAGTCCGCTGAAAAGCCTAAACACGCTAAATCTTTAAGTTCGTCGCGGGTCATCGGCCCTGTGGTATCTTGTGAGCCCACAGTGGTCATGTGTGGCTCGCAATAGGTCCCAGGACGCACGCCAGCGACGCCACAGGCTTGACCGACCATTTTTTGCGCCAAGGTGAAGCCTTTATTGCTCTGGACATTATCACTGGGGCGACGAAATACCGAAGATGGAGCTAATCCCAACGCTTTACGTGCTCTATCGGTTAGACCACGACCAATGATTAAAGGAATACGGCCGCCAGCACGCACTTCATCGAGTAAGATTTCAGTTTTCAAGCTAAATTGGGTGATTAATTCGTCAGTTGCATGCCGTTTAACTTGACCGTCGTAGACGTAAATATCAATCACATCGCCCATCGCTAACTGGGCAACATCACATTCAAACGGTAACGCGCCAGAATCTTCCATGGTATTAAAGAAAATCGGTGCTATTTTGCCACCGATACACACGCCACCATCACGCTTATTGGGAATGAAGGGGATATCGTTGCCGATATACCATAAAACTGAGTTAGTCGCAGATTTGCGCGAAGAACCCGTACCCACGACATCGCCCACATAAGCCACCGGAAAGCCTTTAGCTTTCAACTCCAGAATTTGTTGTTCAGCATTGCTAATACCTTCGCGCGGTATTTTGAGCATAGCTTTAGCATGCAATGGAATATCAGGTCTGGACCAAGCGTCTGGTGCAGGTGATAAGTCGTCCGTATTGGTTTCTCCGGTCACTTTAAAGACGGTGACCGTCATCTTGGCAGGCACCTCGGGTTTTGCGGTAAACCATTCGGCTTCTGCCCAAGATTTTAAAACGTCTAAGGCAAAACTATTGCCTGCGTCAGCTTTTTCTTTGACATCATGAAAGGCTTCAAATACCAGCAAGGTATGTTTTAGAGCCTGGGCTGCGATGGGAGCGAGTTCGGCGTTATCTAGCAAAGCAATTAACGGCGCAATATTATAGCCGCCTAACATGGTGCCTAATAATTCAGTAGCGCGTTGCGGGCTTAATATGGGGGAATTGGCTTCACCATTGGCTACCGCAGTTAAAAATCCCGCTTTAACATACGCAGCTTCATCGACCCCAGCGGGTATGCGATTGCTCAGTAAATCCAGAAGAAATTCAGCTTCGCCTGCAGGCGGCTGTTTGATCAATTCAACCAGAGCTGCAGTTTGTTCAGCATTTAAAGGTTTAGGCACAACACCTTCTGCGGCGCGATCAGCAATATGTTGACGGTAGTTTGCTAGCATAAATGTCCTTTGATTCTGAGAATCAATAAATTCATGGGTGATAGAGGAATGTTAATAGATATAGTTAGCTTAGTGTGAGATTTTTATTGCCCAAGAGTAACTAGAGAGTTTCATCTTAGGCAATAGCGCACACATTGTTTTCTCAATGAGTCAGATGGAATTAAGCAAAATCCACACCAATTAATTTTTGATCGCTTGTTGTTCGGTGATGGCATTTTGTTTATAAGCTTGAATTAACATCTCCATCAGCGCAATTTCTCGGCGGATTTCCTCGCCTTTTTCGGTATCGCCAACGGTACGAAAAGGTGTGTAGGTTCTTAGATCCTGAATAGTCGGAATAATATCCGCACCTTGGGTAATGGCCTCAGTGACTGATTCAAAATGGTGATGTTGCGCTAAACAAGTGCGTTTAGCATCCAAAATAAGCGTATAGCCTTTATCTCCATAGGCCTCGGAAAAAGCACCATCAATGGTGATGGCTTTGCCGCTGTCTTTTAAAGGATTTTCGCCTTGTTCAAGTTTGACTGGGACATGGCCATTGACTATCAAGCCTTCTTCCTCGGACACCCCAAATTCTCTAAAAATTTGGGCACAAAAGTCGGCGCTGTGAATCAAATTGAAATAAGGGTTTTTATGTTCTTTATGGGTATTCTTATCGGCAATAAAATAGGTTTCAAAGCTTGCCATACGGTCTTTTCCAAAAAGCGGTGACAATGCCCCTGTCCATAAATACCAAAGCATATCGATATCTTTTTGGGCTTTATGGCGAAAAGCGTTTTGAATCACATTATTTAAGGCATCAAACAGCGCTTTGCCAGAGTACTGCACTCCATCTATCTCCAGGCTCAACAACTTGCCGTCGGCATCGACAGGAACACAACCGTGAAAAATAATATTGTGGTCGCGACGTAAATACATCGCTCCTTGTTGCGCCACATAACTCATTTGTCGCCAGAGCACCGGACTCAGTAAAAACGACGTGCGTAAGCGATCGATGCACGCTTGTTCTTCCGGTGACAGTGCATAGGGGTCGTTCCAATCGATGGTCGGGAAATGATCATCCAGTAAGGGATAAATTTGACCATCGACTTCGACGGTTTTAGCTACCGGGTCGATACGGTGCAATAAATTACGGTGCGCCATTTGATATTCTGGATGCCGCAGAATCGTTTGCCCTTCTAACTTAAATTGCATGATTGCCATGGCTTTTTGCATTCTTGCCATTAATTGATCATCGCGTAAGCCTTCACCTTTACAGCCAAAATGCGTCGCTGGATCGTCGGTGTACACAGTACGAGCAAGTTTCTCTAAGGGTACCACCGGGATACCATAGCCTTCTTCGAGTTGTGATAAGCGTCGATAGCGCAAAGAAATGCGCATAACTGTCGCAATACAGGCATCTTGACCTAAACAGGCTCCCATCCAAGAGACATCATGATTCCCCCAGGTGATTGCCACGCTGGGCTGACGCATTAGGTAATCTATCACTTTATCAATGCGCTGCCCACGATCCCCCAAGTCGCCAGCCACGATCAGTTCTGAGATCAATAGATTACGGATAACATGCGCAACTAACCTCAGTAGCTCTAAATCCTTATCATGGGCCACGAGTTCGTCAAAAATGGCATTAAAGTAGGCTGCTTTGTGGTTGGCCACCGGGGCAAATAACAGTTCCCGCAATAACACTTTATAGGGATCAGGGAACACTTGTTCTAGGGTTTTGAGACTATAGTGACAGGCTAATTTGCGTAAGATTTCAAACTCAAGTTTAATGGTTTCTCTTAGAAAAAGACTCCGTGCTTCTTGGCTTGCCAGTTGTGCAGTGAAATTGGTGAAGGTTTCTTTTGGATAATAAATTAGATTTAATAAATTGAGTTTTTCTTCCAGGGTTAAGCGTTCGCCAAAGGTCTCTTCTACCAAGGGGCGCAACGAGCCAGAAGCGTTATTAATAATATGTTTGAGCTTTTTAAACTCCCCATGCACATCGCTTACAATATGAATGGTGCCCTTAGGCAAGGTTAACACCGCTTTCAAATGCGCCAGCTGCGCTAATGCAGCGTCAATCGTGGGATAGAGCTTGCAGATCATTCTTAATTGCGTCAAAAGGCTGGCAGAAAAATCAATGGCAGCCGCTGCAGGCGCGTCAGAGGGAGACTTCGCAACATTCATAAAAAATCCTATAACAAAAAAATCAATTTATTAACAGCCTAGGCGCAAAGCTATTAGTCATTCAACTCATGGTGGGCAAAGGGCTTGGCTAAGGGGTCGCCGATAAAAATCCCCTGTCCGGGCTGGGCGACACTTTTCCAATACGCTTCAATTAGGCTGTTACCCCGTAAATAATAATGCAAGACGATATCCGGGTTAGGAAATTTCGCAGGAAAATTACACGGCTCCACTACCGTACCGTAACTGCCTGTGGCCCCCGCTTTTAACCATTCTAAAATACTCATTTGTTTACCACCCGTCAGCATACCTCCCGTGGAGGTTAAATGATCAGCAATTGCACCCGGTAGAAAAGTATTGCTGTTAATCTCGGGAACGTGAGTTAATCCGGTAAAATAAAACATCACATCATGTTTATCACGCAATACATCGGTTTCCAGATAAGTGACTGGCCAGATGCCTTGGTATTTCGCCGCGATTCCCGGAAAAAATAGCGCACGTGAACTGCGTGCAGTATCCGAGGTTTTTAGTAAATACGCGCTGCCTTGTGGACGGCTGTAATCCGAACGTCCACCCCGGTTAATCAACTGTTTTACCGCTTCAAAGGTTTGACCTGCTAAAACCATGGTGGGTCGTATTTTAAAGTCAGTATAAGGTTTACTGCTGTGACTTGCATAATAAGGATTAGCCTGAGTTTCTACACATCCTGTAGCACAAAATGCTTGATCAAAGCCCAGTGCAAATGCGGTGGTGATCGACATACAATCCACGCGATACGGCTGCATCCAGGTCAAGGCAAATGCTTGCACTCCCACGGGCGTGTTTTGATCGACTGCGTGTTTAATGGCAGAGAACTCATCCTCAGGCATACTATCGCGTCCAGTTTTAAATTTGACGTGTATCACTTGCTCAGCGGGGATTTGACGTTTTTGTTGATAATATTTACCAATGCGCACACTCACTGGGTCATTATCATTCACAATCAGCGCAAGGTCTTTCCCAGAAAATGCAGGTAAGGGCGGCAGGTTAGGGGTAATGGCTAAGGCACGGTACGTTTGCCCAAACGTAATGCCTAGGATTAACAGTTGGATGATTCGATTACGCATAAATCAAAGTGTGGGCCAAAGTTTAATTACCAAGTAGCTGGAGGTGCCGCCTGTAGTTCAGCTAATGTGTAGATGATTATATTGTAATCATCGTCCCCGTGCTGAAATATCCAGGTTGGCTCAGCTGCTCTTTCAAGCAAACGTGTTAAAGCGTCTAAAAAAATTTCCTAAACCAAAAAATATAAATTTAGCGAGCACTCAAGTAAAATAGTCGAATTTCGCATTAACTCAATCCATAAGGTAACCATGAAGAATTACAAAATTGCAGTATTAGCGGGTGATGGCATCGGTCCAGAGATTACCGCAGAAGCCATTAAAGTCTTGAAAGTCATCGAAGAACGTAATGATGTGACTTTTGAATTGCTGCCTGCAGCCTTTGGCGCCTGTGCTTATTTTGAATTTGGCGATGCCTTCCCCGAATCTACCATTGCGATTTGTGATAGCGCGGATGCCATTTTAAAAGGGCCGATTGGTTTAAATCATGAAGATTCCAAAAAAATTCCGATTGATAAACAACCCGAACGCGGTGCATTGTTACCGATGCGTCGTCGCTACAATACCTATGCTAATTTTCGCCCGGTATCGCTCCCCAAAGCCTTGGCGCATTTTTCCCCGTTAAAACCGGAAATTATCGGTGAAGGTATCGATATTATGATGGTGCGCGAATTGGTGGGCGGCTTGTACTTTGGTAACAAAGAAATGGGCGTCAATGAACAAGGTATTCGCTATGTTAAAGAAACGTTGGAATATGATGAAACCCAAATTAGCCGCATCATGCACCAAGCATTTAAGTTAGCGAGTAAACGTCGGAAATTATTAACCAATATTCACAAATCGAATGTTTTAAAATCCAGTGTCTTGTGGAATGAAATCTTAGAAGAAATCGCCCCGCAATATCCGGATGTAAAAGTCGTGCATCAATTAGTGGATTCAGCGGCGACCAATCTTTGTTTAAACCCAGGGCAATTTGACGTTATGGTCATGGAAAATATGTTTGGTGATATTTTAAGTGATCAAGGTGGCGGTATTTTAGGCTCGTTAGGCCTGATGCCATCGGCGTGCATTGGTCCGGATAAAGCCTATTACGAACCTTCACATGGCTCGGCACCCGATATCGCGGGTAAAAATATTGCCAACCCTTACTCGATGATTGGTTCGGTGGCAATGATGTTAGAAAACAGTTTTGATATGGCAGACGAAGCTAAAAATGTCTGGAATGCCATGCAGGCGGTGTTTGCTGATGGTTATTCAACTGCTGACCTCTCTAAAGCTGGCAGTGGTGTAAAGATGATTAGCACGGTTGAATTTGGCGACAAAGTCGTTGAAAAACTGCGTTTAGGCTAAAGCAATCACTACGCGGCGGAAGGCATATTGGTTTCCGCCGCACGTTTATCCTAAATTGACTCTCCATGAATACTGTCCAGTAATACGCAATTCTCTATAAAGCTAGATCGACAAGTACTCAGTCAATTTACTTCTGTTGGGTAAGCAAACTATTCATACCCAGTTAGCTTAAGATAAAGCAAAACTATTCCACAGGATTAAGGTAAACGACATTATCCCGTTTACCGCGTCGAGCACCGCAGTAGTTATCGGGAAAAGCCCAAAGGGTTGCGGCATGGATGCCGCAAGGTGGCAAAGGGGCAGGACGCCCCTTTTGTCACCCCCTGATAACTGCGAGGAGCGCAAGACATTAGCGGTAACTGGGCCTCCTTTTCTTTGAATACTTTCTTTTGGCGGAGCAAAAGAAAGTGTTTCGCCGTCGGGTGCGAGAACCCGATTAAAACAGCGTCGCGATAGCGACACCTGACCGACAAATCAAGATTGACTGAGTACTAGCATGATTCATTGATCCTCAAATCCTTTGTAATGTCTGGTCTAACGCATAAAACTTAGTCAGGCTTTATCGTCTGTTGCAAAGCACAATAGCGCAGATAATCGACATACGTATCCACATCCCATTGCAGCGGAAGCTCAACACAATTTAACTGTAAGCTTTGCATACGCGCACGCGTCAACGTCATTAATTCTGGGGTACTCCAGGGCAGGGCGTCAAATACTTCCGGGTGCGCTTGTTTAAGCCCGATTAAGCAGTAGCCGCCATCTTCTGTCGGTGCGATCACTGCATCATTGCCTGTGTTCAAGGCGTCGAGTGCTTGCATCAGATGTTCGGCTGTCAACGAGGGGCAATCGCATCCTATGACGAGTGCACTGCCAAATTGTGCAATGCCGGCACTGAGCGCAAAATGCATGCGTTGGCCTAAATCGCCGTTACACTGCGTGTGTAATTCAATAGGATATTGTTGGACTAAATCGCTAAAAAAGGCATGTTCTGGAGTTGGACTACACCAAAGTTGCACCGGGCAGTAAGCGTCCGCTGTGACAAATGCTAGGGTGTCTTGGGTTAATTGTTCATGCACTGCAGCGGCTTGCAGGGCACTTAATTGCGGTTGCAGACGGGTTTTAACTTGCCCAGCAATGGGTGCTTTACAAAAAATTTGGATAACGGTGTGGGGGTAGCGATAGTGCTGCATGATTGCGTTCCTTAGGGCAGGGGCAAACAGCATAGCATGGCGGATGCTAAATTCCTGGGCGCAATTAACTGTGTTCGGTCTCGGGTGGAGTGATTGGGTGTAAAATAACATTTCCATCGACTCCTTTTTATCGTCTTGCCAGCGCGAACTCAGGTTTTTTGTTGTACTCGTCAGCTTTGATGTAAATCAGTCCAGGCGAGTCTAGTGTATTCAGACTTTATTACCCCAATCCCATGCAACCCAATTTTGTACACCTTAGAGTTCATACTGAATATTCTCTCGTAGATGGTGTGGCTAAAATCAAACCGTTTATTAAAAAAATCGCTGAAGCTGGATTTGCAGCGTTAGCGGTGACCGAACACAGCAATTTATTCTCGCTGGTCAAATTTTATAAAGGTGCGATGGGGGTTGGAGTCAAGCCGATTGCCGGGGCGGATGTATTGATTTTTAACCCCGATGATGCCAGCAATCCGTTTAAAGCCACCTTCTTAGTGAAAGATAAACTGGGTTATGTCACCTTAACCGAGTTGATTTCCAAAGCCTATCAAGAAGGGCAGCATCAAGGCATACCGATGCTGCAAATGGCGTGGATAGCGGCTAATCATGGCGGCATGATTGCGCTTTCTGGCGCGATGGAGGGAGAAATCGGGCGCTTGTTGCTTAGCGGGAAAACCAGCGCAGCCAAAAAAGTGGCGCAGCAGTGGGCGGCATTATTTCCCGATAGTTTTTATTTAGAAGTACAGCGCGTGGGTAAGCCGGATGAAGAACGTTATTTGGCGGCTGCCGTGGAGTTGGCCAGTAGTTTAGATCTACCCGTGGTCGCAACCAATGATGTGCGTTTTCTTAAAAGTGCTGATTTTGATGCGCATGAGGTGCGCGTGTGTATCAATCAGGGGCGGGTGTTAGACGACCCAAGGCGCCCCAAAAATTACACGCCACAGCAATATTTGCGCACGGCTGAAGAAATGTGTGCTTTATTTGCCGATTTACCGGAGGCGATTGCTAATACGGTTGAAATCGCCAAACGCTGCAATATTCAATTGACCCTAGGCGAAAACTATTTGCCGGACTTTCCGGTACCCGCGGGCTTGACCTTGGCGGAATATTTCACGCAACTCTCGCAACAAGGCTTGGAAGAGCGCTTGTTGCAATATCCGGCGTTTGGCTCGGGCACCGCTGAAGAAAATCGTCAGGTCTATCAAGCGCGTTTGGATGTTGAATTGCAAGTGATTATCCAAATGGGTTTTCCGGGGTACTTTTTGATCGTGGCCGACTTTATTCAATGGGCCAAAAATAATTCGATTCCAGTCGGTCCTGGTCGGGGTTCGGGTGCGGGCTCCTTAGTGGCGTATGTGCTTAAAATTACCGACCTTGATCCCATTGAATTTGATTTACTGTTCGAACGCTTTCTAAATCCTGAGCGGGTCTCCATGCCTGATTTTGACGTGGATTTTTGTATGGATAAGCGTGACGATGTTATTCAATACGTTGCCGACCGCTACGGGCGTGATCATGTGTCGCAAATTATCACCTATGGTTCCATGGCGGCAAAAGCGGTGATTCGGGATGTGGGTCGAGTATTGGGATTTGGTTATGGCTTCGTAGATCGCTTGGCGAAATTGATTCCCTTTGAAATCGGCATGACTTTGCAAAAAGCCCTGCAAGACAGCCTTGAATTAAAACATCTTTATGACACTGATGAGGAAGTAAAGTCGCTGATTGACATGGCGCTTTCACTGGAAGGCGTGGCGCGTAATGCGGGGAAACACGCGGGCGGGGTAGTGATTTCGCCCACCAAACTCACCGATTTTTCGCCCTTGTATTGTGAACAAGGTGGCGGCAATTTAGTGACCCAGTTTGACAAAGATGATGTCGAAGCGGTGGGATTGGTCAAATTTGACTTTTTGGGCCTGCGGACCCTGACCATTATTGACTGGGCATTACAATCGATTAACCAGCGGTTAACACAGGAAGGTAAAGCCTTAGTGGATATTAGCCAAATTCCACGCGACGATTTACCTACCTATGAATTGCTGAAAAAAAGCCAAACCACGGCGGTGTTCCAGTTAGAGTCGCGCGGTATGAAAGAATTAATCCGCAAACTGAAACCCGATTGCTTTGATGACATTATTGCGTTGGTGGCGTTATTCCGTCCGGGTCCATTGGAATCTGGCATGGTGGACGATTATATTAATGTAAAACATGGCGCCAAAGCCGAATACGCACATCCATCTTTGATTTCTATTTTAAAACCCACCAACGGCGTTATTTTGTATCAAGAACAGGTGATGCAGATTG